>JACQPM010000048.1 GCA_016207475.1 Methanobacteriota archaeon
GGGCAAGACGCATCTGAGGTTCATCGAGGCCCCCATGCTCCACTGGCCCGACAGCATGTTCACCTATGTCGAGGAGAAGAAGATACTCCTGCCCAATGACGCCTTCGGCCAGCACATGGCCACGGCCGAGAGGTTCGAGGACGAGGTGGGCGACCTGGTGATGGAGGAGGCCGCCAAGTACTACGCCAACATCCTCATGCCCTTCGGCCCTCTGATCACGAAGCAGCTGGAGAAGCTCTGCGACATGGGGGTGGAGGTGGAGACCATAGCCCCCAGCCACGGCCTCATATGGCGGCGGGACCCGGGGAAGATCCTGGAGGCCTACAGGAGGTGGGCCCAGGCCGAGACGAAGGAGAAGGTCCTTGTAATATACGACACGATGTGGGGGACCACCGAGAAGTTGGCCAGGACCATCGCGGAGGACCTTGCGAAGGAGGTGGAGGTGAAGCTCTTCAACCTCAGGAGGACCGACTACAGCGAGGTGGTGAGGGAGGTGCTGGATGCCAGGGCCGTGCTGGTCGGCTCCCCTACCCTGAACGGGGGGATGTTCTGGACGGTGGGTGGATTCCTCACCTACCTGAAGGGCCTAAGGCCGAGGGGGAGGATTGGTGCGGCCTTCGGCTCCTACGGCTGGGGGAGGGGGGCGGTGAAGGCCATCAATAAGGAGCTGAAGGAGGCCGGGATGGAGGTCCTGGAGCCAGGGCTCGAGGTGAGGTACAGGCCCAACGAAGGGGAGCTCCAGGAGTGCCGCAGTTTCTGCAGCAAGTTCTTGGAGATGGTCAAGGCTCCTAAGGCGCCCATCGGGTAGTTAAGCCTTGACCTCTTTCCTCTTCGGCCTCAGAGCCTTGGAGCCACACTTCTCGCACTTCTCGGCCCCCCACGGGTTCTTGGATTTGCACTTCCTGCAGACCTTGGCATGGAAGAGCCTCCTCTCGGCCTCCGGAAATCTTGCCATCTTCTCCTCCTACAGATACTCCCTCTCTATCCTCGCTATCTCTTCTCCGTCCTTCGCCCCCGCGTACCGCGCCAGGAGCTCCCTGTTGAGCTCCAGGAAGGAGGGCCCCCACTTGAACTTGGAGAGGACCTCCTTCGCCTCCCCCTCGCGCCCCACGATATAGAGGGCCGAGGCGAAGGCCTCCACGGTGCTCAACTTCCTGGCCTTCCCGTAGTTGACGGGGTTTGCCGCCAGGAGGAAGGGCAGCGCTCTGAGCGCCACCCGCCCTCTCAGGGCCTCGAAGACCTCTGTGGCCTTCTCCCAGGAGCAGTCCAGGACCACAAGGCCCTTGGAGGCGCGGTCCTCATCCTCTCTGGAGACGACCCTCGTGGCGAAGGGGCTCAGGACGATCGCATCCCTTGGTATCCCCCTGAGGGTATAAAAGACTTTTGCCAGGTGGAAGCGCCCGAGCTTCAGCCCCGTGCATGCCTTGGGGTTGCACTGCCGCGCATGGTAGATGAGGAGGGAGAGCTTATCCATTTAGCTCTTCACCGCCTCTATATCCAGGACGGCGTGCCAGTGGGAGGGGGAGTAGGACTTGACGAACCTGGATCCCAGGAGGCGGGGCTTGGTCCCGAGCCGTTCCAGGCTCACGAGGACCTTCCTCTGCAAGGCGGCGAGGCCCTTCTTCGTCGAGAGGGTGTGGAAGTGAATTATTCCCTTCCTGCCAAGGGCGCCCACAGCCGTGGGCAGGAAACCCTGGGTATCGAAGAGGTAGCCCATGATCACCCGGTCTGCCACCCCTCGAGGGGCGGCTTCCCGGCAGTCCCCCAGGATGGCCTCCACGTTCCCGAGACCGTTGAGCCTTATATTCTCCCGGAGGTAGCCGTGGGCCACTGGGTTCTTCTCCACGGCGACCACCCTCCTGGGCATCGAGTGCCTTGCGAGAGGTATGGTGAACTGGCCTATCCCGGCGAACATGTCCAGTACCACCTCCCCGGGGGATGAGATGTGGGCCATCCGCCTCCGCTCCCCCATGTTCCCTGCAGAGAACATCACCCGCGTTGGATCGAGCCGGTAGAGGCAGGAGTTCTCCAGGTGGACCGTCTCGCCCACCTCGCCGGCTATCACCTCCACCAGGGGCCTCCGGAAGACCTCGCCTATCCCCTCCCGGTGGAGGACCGCCTTGGCCCTGGGGAGGAGCTCCATGAGCCTCCTCCCTACCCTCGCCCTTTCCCCCCTGAGCCCCTCAGGGAGCTGGACGATGAGTATGTCGCCCACCATCTCCCAACCCCCGCGGAAGGCCTCCGCCCCGGGCCCGAACTCCTCCCTGAGGAGGGCCCTGACCTCCCCGAAAGCGGGACTCCCTCTCCCCCCCCTTGGCTGGGAATCCCGCTGTTCCACCAAGTGGTAGGAGTATCCATCCAGTGGGAGCTTTCCTTCCAGCACTGGGATCTCAACGAAGCCCCCGTCGCTCACGATCTTCCGGCCCCTGTCATAGAGGCCGGCCTTCAGGAGGCGGGCCCGTACGGGCTCCGCGACCCTTTTCTCCACCTCCACAGCGAGCATGCTATCCCAGGAGCTTCAGGAGGGTCATGAGGTCCCGCACCTCTATGGGGCCCAGGAGCGCCAGCAGGCCCGGTTTTGCACCCTTCCCGAGGCGCAGGACGGGCTTCCCCTGGTAGGAGACGTTCAGGGTGCACCCCTTCTCGTTGAGCCCTTCGGCGAAGGCCCTGAA
>JACQPM010000007.1 GCA_016207475.1 Methanobacteriota archaeon
AGGCAGGAGGAGTTCTTCAGGAACGAGTTCCGCACCGCCAAGTGCGTGATATGCAACACAGGCCTCAAGGGCGAGACCGTGAAGAGGACCTTCCAGAGGATTATGAAGGCCCTTGAGCGGTGCTAGCTAAGGGAAAAGGCGGCTCGGCGGGGTGGGCGCCGGCAGGGTATCCCTGGGGTCCACTGTGAACTCCTGCGCCTCTCTCTCATATCCAACCATCCAGTACTGCCCGCCCATGTATCTCATATCCCCACCTTATTAGATTAACATCGCTAAAATTTTAGTAACAAAAAGTTAGTATTTATACCTGCCTACGACCGATCTCCGGCCAGAGGCGCGGGACCTTGGCGAAGTCCCTAGCGGCATCGGCCAGGGCCCTCATATTCTCGGGGGGCGTGGCGAAGGGCGCTTCTCCGCCCGTTGAGAGGATGAACCCGCCCTCCCTCCTCGCGGCGCTCCTCAGGCAGGCCATGGCCTCCCTGTAGACCTCCTCGTAGAAGGCGCTGACCATCACCTTCGTGTGATCGATATTACCCATGAGGCACGGCCCCTCCGTCTCCGAGATGCAGTACCTCATCTGGCAGGCGCCGATCCTGGCGTGGTTCGTCTTGCAGTCCCAGCAGTGGGCGGATCTTATGGCGTCCAGGTCGCCCCAGTCCAGGCTCAGGACATCGGGCAGGAGGGAGATCTCCTTCTCCATGTACGGCATGGGGGAGCCGTTCCTCACGAAGGCATAGGCTCCCGCCGCCTTTATCCCGTCCACCAGCCGCCTGGTGTAAGAGGTTATGAACTCCTCGCACCTCAGGGGGTCTATGCACTCGGCCCCTGCTCCGCTATCCTCTATGAGGACGCCGAAGGCCCCCTCGTCCACCATGGCTTCTATATATCCCAGGGAGGCCTCGGTGGCTATCTCCAGGAGGGCATGGGCCTCCAGCGGCCTCTCCACGACGTCCAGAAGAAATTCGGTGAAGCCCCGCAGCTGGTAGGCCACGATGAAAGGGGAACAGACAGCACCTATGACCGGTACTTTCCCCTCGGTCTCGTCCCTCATGATCCCTATGCTCTCCAGGACGGTGGGCATCCTCCCGTCCCTCTCTGGGTCGGGCATAGCCAGGTCCTTGATCCCGCCGTCCTTCAGGATGGGTTCCACCACCCTCGGATACCCGTCCTCCTTCACCAGGAGGTCGCAACCGAAGGCCTCCGCCTCCACTGCCATGCATCCCCAAGGCGCCATCAAATTGTCGTGGCCGAAGAGCTCCCTGGCCTTGAGCTGGGCCCTCGCCATGCCTTCGGCGGTGTAGTAGACGTCCCTGAAGGTGGCGCCCAGCTCCCGCAGGACGGCGCCGCCCCCGCCGAAGTAGAGGTAACCCACAGGAGGTCTGTCCACCTCCTCGCCGGCTATGGCGGCCTCAAACCTCCCCAGGGGGCTCAGTTCCATGCGACCTTTGGGAGTAGATTAACCTCCGCAAGTACGATGCGGCACTACTGTGCCTTGAGCATCTCGCTGTAGATTTTCTCCAAAGCCTTCCTGTCCCCTGACCGAAAGGCCCGGACGAAAGGCTCCGCGAGCCTGGCCTCGTAGCACCTCAGCGAGACCAGGTCGTCCTCCCCGCTCTTCTTCACGACCAGCTTCATGGAACCGAAGGGACAGCCGCTCCTTGTGGGCACCAGCTTTATCCTCCTCTCCCCCGTCTCCAGCTCCCCGAGAAGCATCTCCATGAGGCTCTCGAGGTTTATGTAAGTCAGACCCACATCAGGAACTCTCCAGTCCCGCATATTTAAGCTTATCCGGACCGGAAGCTTTATACCCGGAGGACGGGATATTCTACCTGGGGGTGGGTCTATTGGGTGATGGGGACACTCGGGGTATGGGCAGACCGCTGGATATGGAGCAGATCCACGAGATAGCCATGGTCGTCGCCGACAGCCTCCAGACCTATATCGAGAAGAAGCCCGCCGGAGACGTGGGGTTCCTGGAGATGAAGATCGGCGTTATAAACGCGCTGGAGTGCCTCTACCAGTACCAGCACAAGGTCCTCATCCTCCAGAAGGACTTCGTGGATCCGCAGGCCTAGCGGCCCTTTTGCTCGCTCCGCTTCGCAAAAGCCCCGGGGGAATTCGGGGGCTCAGGAAATAAGCCATGGTAGCGACCGTGGCTTTCGTGGGTACCAACTGTTAGGGCGCTAGTATATATGGGCATAACGCTCTAGTCACCTTAAGCCCCAGCCTACTATCACCAGCGACATGGCCCACTGCCCAGCCTGCGGCGAGGAATCAACTTGGAGGTCGATGTCTGATGGTTAGGATGGAGAAGATGACTATGGAAGAGGCCAGATGTATCCGCAGGCTGAGAGTGGAGCAGTGCTACACCTGGCGTGCCATAGCCATGGAATGTAATTACTGGTACGAGGACACCACAGGGGTTCAGTGCGATGGAGAACGCATGTGCGTCCAGGCAGCCGAGATCCTCGACGAGGGCTGGGGCTGATTACCTGGGCCCCAGGTAAAAAGAGAACAGTCTTTCCAAGAACTCCCGCTGCGTTCTAAAATATTGCTAGAATCGCCCGAGTTGTTGAAATAGATTCTCCGATATAACGGGCCTGAGCTTTCGGTCTGGGCAGTTGCAGCATGGGCCGGCCCGGATTCGAACCGGGGACCTCCAGTGTGTGAGACTGGTGTCATAACCAGCTAGACCACCGGCCCTGGTTCAATATGGCTTCCCTTACTTATAGATTTCCCTAGGATAGTTTTAAATCTCCGGGCAGAGATGGAGAGCCATGGGCTCCCACATGGGCGTCTTCTTCGACGCCATCAAGCTCCAAGACCGCTTCATCCAGGAGGTGGCGGAGCTGGAATTGGAGAAGGTGGATGCCCTGGCAGCCATCCTCTCCGACTATCTGAAGAACAGGGCCTCCCACAGGAGCATCCACGTCCTGTCCAAAGGGCGCTCCGCCCTCTCCGCCCAGGCCTTCCTCCAGGGGCTCTACAACGAGGTCGCCAGGTTCCCGGAGTACCGCTTCTACCCCGCCACCCTCAGGGACGGGGTCATAAAGTTCATAGACGGGGAGAGCCTCACCCTCGTGGCCTCGGGCTCAGGGGAGACCAAGGAGGTCCTCAGATATCTGGAGACGGCGACCAGGTGCGGCTCCCGGCTGGTCCTCATCACGGGGAAGCGGGATTCCAGCGCCTACAAGATGGTGACGGAGGCGGGGGGGGAGGCCTTCGTCATGGAGAGCCAGGGGAAGTACGACGGCGCCCTGGGGGACTCCGTCCCGCAGCTATCGCCCCTGGGCTCGGAGTTCGAGCTGAAGGTCTGGGTCCTCCTCAACTCTCTCATACCAGAGGTCCTGGCGAGGCTCCGCGGCGAGGGCGGGAAGGCATGCACCGCCTACAGGGAGAGGTTGGGGCTCTTCCAGGAGAACGTGAGGCTCCTCCACGAGACCCGATGGGTGGGCGACGAGGCCCTGTGCAGCTGGATCGACCGCCTCACCAACAGGCACGGGCTCTATGTCTTCTACGGTGTCACCCGCTCCGGGAACGTGGCAGAGCAGTTCGAGATGCGCTTCGCCCATGCCAACAAGTCCGTCTTCATGCTGGACGATTCCAACCGGAAGCCCTTCAGGTACGGCGATGCGTGCATCCTCGTCTCCGGCTCCGGGAATACCGACGATGTGGTGGGCGCTGCCACGGATGCCCTGGGGGTCGTCTCCCACGGAGGCAAGCTGGGCTTCCTGGGGGAAGGGGGGGAGAGGGCCCAGGTCTTTGCCCTAACCGTCAACAGGGGGTCGAGGCTCAGGCAGATCATGGAGTTCGCCGGGCAGGGGAAGAACCTCCTCTACCTCCCGGTGAAGGAGAGCTTCCTGCGGGACTTCACAAACTCCAGCTCCAACAGCATCATAAACCCCTCGGAGCTCGACCGCTTCCGCATACCGGTCTTCGAGACCAGTGCGTACGTAGTGACCAACGCTATTGTAGCGCAGGTGGGGCACAACGAAGGGATAATACCACAGATATTCTTCAAGGGGCAGCACGTCTGATCTCAGCGCTCCGGGAGAACTCCCTGCGGTCGTTCTTCCTCGCGCCGAGACCCACTGTCAGCACTTCGCAGGACTCCCTGCCGGCGTCCTGCTCGTGCCGACACCCAGGAAAGTTTCCCCCAGGGCTTTTGCGAAGCGGAGCGAGCAAAAGGGCTGAGGTCAAACCCTCACCATCTGGGCGTGGGGCACCCCGTCAACCCAGAGGACGTGGTCCATCTCCACGAGCCCCAGCTTGACGGCGTGGGCTATGATCTCCTCCCCCACCAGGTTGGCTATGGTCGCCTCCTTCAGGAGAGGCGATATACCCTCGCTACCGAAGAGCTCGTCGCCATAGAACTCCTTCTTGACGTCCAGGACCAGCCGGCCGTCCTCGAAGGTCTTGCCCCTCAGGGTCCTGTCGCAGGCGGCCAGCATCACCTCGCCCTCCAACCTGTAGACCTTGGCGTAGAACTCCGTGGGCATGTAGGGACCACCAATCCTACCGTCGGTAAGCATCAAGGGAGGGCTACCTGGAAGCCCCTCTCCCTCATGGCCCTCAGTATCCGCTCCGAGTGCTCCTTCCCCCAGGTCTCGAGGAGGAGCTCCACCCGGGCGTACCCTATGGGGACGTCCAGCTTTATCCTGTTGTGCCTTATGGTGATCACGTTGGCCTTCTCCTCCACGATCAAGGCCAGGAGTCCTTTGAGCTCCCCGACCTGATCTTTTATGATGGTGCTGAAGTTCAGGTAGCGCCCCTCCTTCACCAGCCCCCGCTCGATGATGAGGGAGACCATGTTGGTATCTATGTTGCCCCCGCTCAAGACCGCCACGGTCCTCTTCCCCTTGCAATCTACTTTCCCGTGGAGGCACGCGGCCAATGCAACAGCGCCAGCGCCCTCCACCACCAGCTTGGCCCTCTCCAGGAGGAGGAGAATCGTGCCGGCGATCTCCTCCTCGGTCACCGTCACCACGCCGTCCACGTACTTCCTCGTCAGGTCGAAGGTCAGCCTGCCTGGGCTCTTGATGGCTATGCCGTCGGCTATGGTGGAGCCCATGGCCAGGGAGACTATCGTCCCTCTCTCCAGGCTCGCCTTCATGGCAGGCATGTTCTCGGCCTCCACCCCGTAGACCTTGATACCGGGGTTGGTCTCCTTCAGGGCCACGGCTATGCCGGATATGAGCCCCCCGCCCCCCACCGGCACCACGACTTGGTCCACCTCCGGGAGCTTCTCCAGGATCTCCAGCCCTATCGTACCCTGCCCGGCTATGATGTGGGGGTCGTCGAAGGCGTGGATGTAGGTGTAGCCCCTCTCCAGCTGCATCTCCAGGGCCCTCCCGTAGGCCTCGTCGTACTCCCTCCCGTGGAGGATGACCTCGGCGCCGTAGCCCCTGGTGGCCACGACCTTGGTTATGGAGGCCGTCTCGGGCATCACGATGGTGCATTTTATCCCGGCGATCTGGGAGGCGTGGGCCACCCCCTGGGCGTGGTTCCCCATGGAGGCGGCGATGACCCCCTTCTCCCTCTCCTCCGCCGGGATGGAGGCGATCTTGTTCAGGGCCCCCCGGATCTTGAAGGAGCCCGTCCTCTGGAGGTTCTCGGTCTTGAGGTATATCTCCCCGCCGCAGATGGCGCTGAAGGTCTTGGAGTACTCCAGCCGCGTCCTGTGGATGGCCCCCTCCACCACCCTATTGGCCCTCTTTATGTCCTCCAAGGTCACGCCGGGCATGATGTACTACTCTCTCATTTCCAGCTTGCACCGCTTCTCCATCTCCTGGAAGTCTTTGAGGAGCTCCTCGGGTATGTCCTTGTAGTACTTCTGCATGACCGATAGGACGCACTCGGAGAGGACCAGGACGGCGTGCTGCTGCCCGGCCTTGGACTTGTGGATGTGATGGGGATTTATCCCCAGCTTCTTGTACTTCGCGAAGTAGTCCTCCGGCACGCCGTTCTTGACGAAGAAGCGCATCAGGTAGACCAGGAACTGGTGCAGATTTATGAGCTCGTCCTTATACAACCAGGAGCCCCCTTCCAAGCTACTCTTACTCAACGCATTATTAAGGTTTCCGTTTACACTGCCGTCGTTAAGCCCCCATGGGTTGGGGATGATGAGAGTAAAGACCTTCACCCAGAAGCTGGAGATCTTCAAGACGATAAATCAGCTGAAGGAGCTC
>JACQPM010000050.1 GCA_016207475.1 Methanobacteriota archaeon
AGGGTCGGGTTGGCCGGGGTCTCCAGGAAGATGAATCGCGTATTCCGCCTTATGGCCCGCTTCACCTCGCGGGGCTCCGTCGTATCGACGCGGGCGAAGCTGACGCCAAGGGGGGGCCAGAGGCGGGTGGAGGCCTCGTCGGTCCCGCTGTAGAGGATCTTCCCGGCCACCACGTGGGCCCCCTTCCCACCTACGAGGGCCATCAGGGTCCCGTGGATGGCGGCCATCCCAGAGGAGAAGACCCTCGCCGCCTCGCCACTCTCCAGGGCGGCCAGCTTCCCCTCCACGGCCTCGAAGTTCGGGTTGTTGTACCTGGTGTAGGCGTAGGCCTTCCTCTCCCCGGCGAAGAGGTCCCTCGCCTCCTCCACGGATCCGAAGGTGAAGGTGCTCGTCTTGTAGATGGGGGAGGCATGGGACTTGAGGTCCTCCCTTACCCTGCCCCGGTGGATGGCATCGGTGGCCATCCCCCAGCCCTTCCGCCTGGCCATAGTCCCCTACTCGGCGCGGCGGTACTTAAATATTGAGCAGTGCCATGTATAGGCATGGTCTGGCAGGAATACAACCTCCTCGTCTCCTACGAGTTGGGCGACCTGGGGCAGGCCAGGGAGGACGTACTCAAAATCCTCAGGGCCCTGGGAGACCAGAACCCGACGGTCAGGAGGACTGCGGCCAGGGGGCTCCTGGGGGTGCGGACTGCCCTGGACCCTCGGGGCGTTACAAGAGAGCTCAGGGAGCTCTACTCCAAGGACCCCTTCTCATTCGGGACCACCATAAAGTGGATCCCCATAGACCTCTGGGTCCCCTCGGATCTGGAGGCCATGCGCGAGGGCGTGATGAAGCTGCGGGACCGGATAGGGCGGGGGGAGAGGTGGGCCATGGTGGTTGAGAAGAGGAGGTACGGACGGCACCACAAGGCAGAGATAATCAACGAGCTGGCAGGGCTGATAGAGGGGAAGGTGGACCTCAAAGCGCCTGAGAAGGTCCTCAGAGTGGAACTCGTGGGCAGGTATGCGGGCCTGGCAGTCCTGGAGCCCCGGGAGGTCTTCTCTGCCAGGAAGCCCCACGCCTAGCGACAAGGATATTAATGGCCTGCCCAATAATATCAATGGGGGGTGTTGGGGCATGGGGGATGCCATCTGCCATGTGGAGGTCCCTGTCACGGACCTGAACAGGGCCAAGAGGTTCTACTCTGAGGCCTTCGGTTGGGACGTGGAGCTGGTGCCTGGAATGGAATACGCCCTCTTCAAGACCGGCTCGGAGCCCGGTGGCGGTTTCGCAAAGGTGGAGGAGGTGAGGCCGGGGGGCGCCCTCTTCTATATAATGGTGAGGGACCTGGAGGAGAAGCTCCGGGAGATAGAGAGGGCCGGTGGGAAGAGGCTGGGGGAGAAGGCAGAGATAGAGGGCATAGGCTGGGAGGCAAAGTTCACCGACGTCTTCGGGAACATCCTGGGCCTCTTCAAGCCGGTGGGGTAGGGACCATGCCGAAGCCCATAAAGGACATGTTCCTCTCCATCGCTGAGCAGTGGGAGACCTACTGGAAGGACAAGGTGGGGTTCTACGACTTCCTCTCGGACTACGTGGAGATCGACGACGGGAAGAGGACCTACGTGATAAAGAAGAGGAAGAAGAAGCCCGAACCGCCCTAGCCCCCAAGTTAAAATATATAAGGTCATAGGCAGATTCTAGACTGGAGAACATGGTCGTCCTTTCTGACAGGGATTACAGAGTCCTGATGGAGGCAGGGAAGCTGAAGATCGCCCCCGAGCCCGAGGACCATGACCTCCAGCCCGCCTCCATAGAGATCAGGATGGGGAGGGAGACCTGGATCACCAACTTCAAGCTCCCCACCTTCGATATAGGCCTCCTCCGGAGGTTCGGGAAGCGTTACTTCATAAAGGACGGGGAGGACCTGACCCTCTACCCCGGCCTCGTCTACTACGTCAAGAGCCTGGCCGAGTTCGAGATCCCGGTCCCGGCCAAGACCGAGGGCAGGAGCAGCCTCGGGCGCCTGGGGGTGAGCGTGAAGGCCGTCAACAGGTCCCACAAGTATATCGAGGCCAACCACAAGGGGCCCCTCTGGTTCGTCATCGAGGCCCACGCCTTCCCGGTGAAGATATACCCGGGCACTGCCATCTGCCACCTGGTATTGAGAGATCCGACGAACATGGATATCATGCCGTCCGCCGAGGTGGCCGCGGCCTACGGGAGGTCCTTCGCCCTCTACCCGGCCAGTGGCGATGGCCCCCTGGAGTTCGGTGCCGTGGCCAGGGGAAATGCCCTCCAGCTCACCCTGGCGGAGATGGAGCTGAAGAGGGGCGTGGACAGGGGGAGGCCCTTCGATATAAGGGCGGGGGCGGACGAAGGGGACTACTTCGAATCCGTGGACATAGGGGGGGAGGGGGTCGTCATGGAGGCGGGGCGCTTCTACCTGGCCCACGCCCGGGAGCGGGTGATGGTCAACAACGAGGTGGTGGGCTTCCTCCAGCAGCTGGACCCGGAGTCCGGCATCCTGGCCCACTGGGAGGCCGGCCTCTTCGATCCGGGGTTCGTGGGGCAACCGGTGCTTGAAATGATGCAGTTCGGGAAGGCGAACCTCCTCCTCTTCCCTGGGCAGGAGATAGGGAAGCTGGTCTTCGAGAGGCTGTCGCGGCCCAGCGCCAGGGGGTACGGCGACTTCAAGGGCAAGGCCGGGAAGGGGAAGTACTACGCCCAGTCCGGGACCGTGACGAGCAGAATCCATATGGAGTGACCCCATGGTGCTGTTGGATGACATAGGTTCCTTCCCCCTCCCCAAGGGGACTACGCGGGAGAAGTTCGCCCAGATCTACCCCCTGGCCGTCTCCTCCCTGGTCAAGGGGATGGACCTGACGAGGGACATGGCCCTCCACGAGGGCTTCTACAGGCCCGTGGCCTCCAGCCTGAAGTACAAGGTGGACGCCGGGCTGGACGCCGTCAACTACCCCCAGCACTACGACATGCACCGCCAGTTCCTGGACATTATCGAACAATTCCCGAAGGAGCCCTTCTTGGTGGAGAAGCAGTACGCCATCATACCAGAGCTCTTCGTGGCCAGGCGCGAGGCGGAGCAGTACTACCGGGAGAGCGGGAGGAAGCTCAGCCTGAAGGTCTGCGTCACGGGCCCCGTGGAGCTCTACCTGAAGACGGGCTTCGGCTACAACGTCTATGAAGAGGTCCTGATGAACCTCGCCAGGTCTGTCAACCTCTTCCTCAGGAACGCCCTAGTGGAGTCCAAGTACCTGGAGGTGGCCACCCTGGCCATAGACGAGCCCAGCCTGGGCTTCGTTGACCTCATGAATATAGAGAAGGATGGACTCATCAAGGCCCTGGAGGTGGCCGCTGAGGGGCTGGGGCCCAGGGTCCAGATCCACCTCCACACCCTCAAGGCGGCAGACCTGCCTCTGGAGGCGGAGGGGATAGGGGTGATAAACGGCGAGTTCGCCGCCACCCCCAAGAACATGGAGCTCATCTCCAGGAAGGAGCTGGAGGCGCACGACAAGTTCCTCAGGGCCGGGATCTCCAGGACCAATATCGACACCATCATAGGGGAGTTCATGGAGAGAGAGGCGGAGCACGCAGACCCGCGAGAGCCGGGGCCCGAGGACCTGGTGGACGAGGTGGCGGTCATGAGGTCCCGCTACAAGCGGGCCTTGGAGCTCTTCGGCGACAGGCTCCTCTTCGTAGGACCGGACTGCGGGCTGGGCTCATGGCCCAACCAGGAGGCAGCGTACCTCCTCCTCAGGCGGACCGTGAAGGCGGTCCGGGAATTATAATTAGTCCCCTCGAACACGAGTGGCAGAACCCCGGTAACATAAATTAATAATAGAGGAGAAGAGATGAATCGAAGGGCCTATGCGGGTGCAGCGATCCTGTTGATTATCTCTACAATCGTCCTAGTGGACAAGCTCTTTGCCCCTCGGCCGATCCAGATATTGATGGATGGGGGCCAGACCCTCCAGATGGAGGGCACCAGCGTCTTCACCCTCCAGGACGTCTTCATCTTGGTCCTGAGCGCCTGGGTCAGCGGGGCCACGGTCGTCTATCTCCTCCTATGGGCGAGTGGGGAGGGTAGGATAACGGCCGATGAGAGGCCCGAGATGAAACCAGAGGATGTTCTAAGGCTCCTCGAGGGCGATGAGCGCAGGCTGTACCAGAGGATTCTAGATTCAGGGGGCGAGATACTCCAGAAAGACTTGGTCTTGGAGAGCGATTTCAACAAGGCCAAAGTTACGCGTCTGCTGGACAAGCTCGAGGAAAAGCGCCTGATCTCAAGGGTGAGGCATGGGATGACCAACCGGATCATCCTGGCATGAAATTGATTTCAGACAATTTCACGATATTTTCATATACTGTTTCAGACTCCTAATGGCCAATGAAAGGCTGGCAGTTCCTGGCCATCACGATCGCCTCCATCGTTATACTGGTCTTATCTCTGATCTTCGTCTTCGGCTCTTCCCCGGATAAGATAACATTGAGCGACCCGGAGAAGGAGATGGCCGTTGTCGTAGCAACGGCGGCCCTTAAGAAGGACCTACCTGGCAATTACACTGTAGGAGATCCGGTTGTTGGTCTCAGTATCAAGCCACGCAGGAGTACCGGAGACGAGGAGAAGCGAACTGCTTTCGTTACCTTCCAATCCGACAATTTTTCCGCCGGGGTGGTAGTAGACCTCGATGCCAGGAGGGCAGTGAGATTCACAGAGAGCTTCGACTGGATGGCCGAGGCCCCCAGGAGCCGAGGGTGGTACCACGAAAGCTGGACCCGCAGGCTGAGCAAGATGCAGAAGATGTCCATGCTCGGAATTTTGCTTGGCGGTGCATGTCTTCTCTACTGGAGGTCGAGAAGAAAGAAGGGGGCAGACGCGTGAAAGATGGGGAGGAGGGCCCGGTCATCAGGATGGAGCAGGTGAGCAAGGTCTACCATCTGGGGGAGGTGGAAGTCCCTGCCCTGCGAGGGGTTGACCTCTCCATATCCGAAGGAGAGTTCATATCCATCATGGGCCCGTCTGGAAGCGGAAAATCCACGATGCTCCAGATCCTGGGCTGCCTGGATAGGCCAACCTCTGGAGAGCTATATATCGACGGTGCCAGGATATCGGAACTTTCTGACTCTTCCCTGGCAAGGTTGCGAGGAGGTAAGATCGGCTTCGTCTTCCAGGTCTTCAACCTCTTCCCCACAGTCACAGCCCTGCAGAACGTCGAACTTCCTATGATGATTCTCGATGTGGGCAGGAGTGAGAGGCGAGAACGGGCGAGACGCATCCTCGAGGCCGTCGGTCTGGGGGATAGGGAGAACCATCTCCCATCCCAGCTCTCGGGGGGGCAGAGGCAGAGGGTCGCCATCGCCAGGGCGCTGGCAAACAACCCTACATTTATCCTGGCAGACGAGCCGACCGGGAATCTGGACTCTGTTTCTGGAGAAGCGATCCTGGAGATCTTCAAGACACTCAACGAAGAGGGGCGGACGATAGTCGTAGTGACTCATGATGCGACGGTGGCGAAGACCGCGGAAAAGATCGTGAGGATGAAGGACGGCCTGCTGGAGGGGGCGACATGAGAATACCCCTGCTTCTCTCAGCCGTCTTGGCTCTTCTTCTTGTGGCCATCGGACCTGCCATGGGCCAGGAGGCCTCTTCAGTGACGACAAATCCCGACCCGCAACTCCCATTCGTCCTCAGCGTCACCGGGAGTACGATACCCTCCACGTTGGTGCCTGGGAACAACGGCTTCATAAAGCTAACGATCAGCAACTACGGTACGATCCATATAGGGAGCGTCTACATCAGCTACGACCCTGTGGAATCCCCCATCAGGATAGGCAGCATCCCTTACGAAGGTAGCAGTAAGGACGTCACGATCACAGAGAACCACATGGGCCCGATAATGATCATCCCGGACCTCGCCTACAATGTTACTTACCTGGGGGGGGTCCCGGCCCAGGGGAGTATAGAGCGGATCTTCAGGATCAGCGTCCCCCCCAAGACACCCTCCGGCATCTATGCTATCCGGTTCATGGTCTACACAAGCGGGGTGAGGGTGACCGAGAGAACCATAGTCAAATACGTGCTGGTCACGGTAAATGAACCGCAGCCGCTGAAGATAGAGACCTCCAGTATGTCCTCTTTCAGGGCCGGCGAGAGGAGCGTGATGAACATTACGCTCAGCAACGAAGGCACTTCCATACTGAGGAACCTCGAACTCACATGGCAGTCGCCAGGGGACGAGATCCTGCCCATTGGAACCGACAACAGGATCCGCGTGAAATCCCTCTACCCCGGCGCTCCTCAGGATACCCCTGTCCGGGTCTATCTCAGCCCCAACATATCCGTCGGCCTCCATCCAATCCACATCACGACCACGTACTACGACGCCTCTGGCATGGTGCAGACGGTCAACTCCACCCTGGGGATAGCCGTGGGGGGCACTTCGCCCGCCAAGCTATCGATAGACTCCATTCAGCCGGCGTCCTTCCGGGCTGGAGAGCGGTCAAATGCAGAGATCACCATCTCCAACGCAGGCAGCGAACTGCTGCGGGATATCGTCCTCTCCTGGGAGACCCCCAATAAGGAGATCCTTCCTCTGTCTTCAGACAACAGGGTTAACATCCCATCAATCGAGCCGTATCAGAAGGTAAAAGTCCCCTTATCTCTGGCTGTAAGCCCCATCGTCGCCCCGGGAATCGTCCCCTTGCTGATCAGAGTAGCCTATTTCGATGTGAGCGATACGCAGCATGTCGATAACATGACCGTGGGGGTAGCCATAGGCGGGACTACGGACTTCGCCGTGAGCCTGCAAGATCAGTCTACCCAATCAAGCGGGGTAGCGGGGTTGCAGAGCGCTGGGAATCGGGTCTCCCTCTCCATAGCCAACATCGGCGTGAATCCGGCGGCTTCCCTAATGGTCAAAATCCCGAAGCAGGCCACCTTTACCACAACAGGCACCTCGGAGGCAAGTCTAGGGAACCTGAACCCCGGGGATTTCACGGTGGCCCAATTCCAGATCGTTCCAGCTGCCTCTCAAAGGCCTTCTAATGTGACTGAGGCGGGCAGGGGCCTGCGGTCAGCTAGGACCGAGGGCGACTTGATCGTAGAGATCTCATACACAGATACCGACGGAAACAGGAACACTGTGGAGAAGAAGGTATCCTTGAGCCTCAGGCAAGATGATCCGACGACGACCTCACGAAGGGGAATAGGTTCCCAGTTCCAAGGGCTCCTGATGTACAGCGCCCTGGGGGTCGTTGGGGTCACCCTTCTATGGACCGCGAGGAGGCGCAAAGAGCGGCTATTGTCCCTGGGAGGCCTCCTCAAGAGTAAAATAATCGCTAGGCTGCCCAAGCGGGGAAGCCGATGAGGCTTGAAGACTCCCTGGAACTCTCCATCAGCAACCTCTCCAATCGGGGCCTGCGGAGCTGGCTCACCGTCCTGGGCATCGCCATAGGGATAGCTGCCGTGGTGGCGATCCTCTCCATCGGCGCCGGGATGGAGGCAAATCTCAGCTCCCGCCTGAGCGGCTTTGGTACCGATGTCGTCACCATTACCCCCGGATACAGCGGGAGTTCTCAGCAGGGCTTCCGGTTCGGGGGCGGCGGAGGAGCGGTAAAATCCGGAAACCTCACCGAGGTGGACGAGGCCTTCCTGAGGCCGGTATTGGGTGTGAAGTACGTGGAGGGGCGGGTCTCTGGAAGGCGGGATGTAATCTATGTGGATGAGCGCATAACGGCCAGCGTCACGGGGGTCAACCCCCAGATCTGGAGGTACACGACAACTGCCGAGCTGGCGGCTGGCAGATACCTATCTCCTGGAGACACTTTCGTGGTGGTAGTGGGCGACAGGATAGCCACCAAGACCTTCAAACGCCCCCTGACGCTGGGGAGGCAGCTAAGGATCGGCAACCAGACCTTCACCGTTGTAGGGATCCTGAAGCCCAGCACGACGAGCTCAGACGACAACGCGATCTTCACGCCCAGGGACGCCGCGAGGAAGGTGATGACAGAGGTGGGACAAAGGGAGTATTCATCGATCGTCGTCAAGACCACTCCCGATGCGAACGTCTCCAGAGTCTCTGAAGAATTAGAGAAGAGGATCCTCATCACCCATCACGTCACCTCAGACAAGAAGGACTTCACGGTGAACAGCATGCAGGCCACGGCGGCGAGGTTGACAGATATAATGCAGTCTACCACCATATTCCTGGGGGCCATCGCCGCCGTCTCCCTCCTCGTCGGTGGTATAGGGATCGCGAACACCATGTACATGTCGGTACTGGAGAGGACCAGGCAGATCGGGATTTTGAAGGCCCTGGGCACAACGAACAGGGAGGTAATGAGGCTCTATCTCATCGAGTCAGGGCTCATGGGGCTGGTGGGGGGGATCCTCGGCGCTTCCCTGGGGGCGATGATCTCCAGTCTCATCCCCAGGCTGGGGGTCTCTGTCATGGGTATGGGTGGAGGGAGCATGACGACCGTCATAACCCCCAAGTTGATAGTTCTCTCGCTCATCTTCTCGATGATCGTCGGGATGTTCTCGGGAGTCTACCCTGCCAAGATGGCCGCAGATCTACAGCCTGTCGAAGCCCTGAGGTACGAATGACCGGGAATCAAGGTCCTTATTCTGCCATGGAAATAGTGGGTATAAGCCCGGTTTCGCGCTGGAGAATTATAATATTCCTTGTGGACGTTTATCAACACTATAAGGCCAGAACCCGCGGACCGAGGCTCCTGCTTCCGCCCGCGGGTTCCCCTCCCCCTCTACAGCAAACCTAAAATACCCCTTGTGGGGATTCCACCTCATGAACCTGAACAGGGCCGCCGTCGCGATCGCTGAGGAGATGGTGGGGAAGAGGGAGGAGCTCAAGGTCGAGGCCCTCGAGCTCAAGAACGGCACCACGGTCATAGACTGCGGCCTCAAGGCGCCTGGGGGTTTGGGGGCCGGCCGCCTCTTCGCCCTCGCCTGCATGGGGGGGCTGGCGGAGATAGGCCTGGGGCTGGAGGATTACGGGGGCATAGAGCTCCTCACAGTGAGGGTGGCCACCGACCACCCCATCATCGCCTGCCTCGCCTCCCAGAAGGCGGGGTGGAGTATTAAGGGGGAGAAGTTCTTCGCCCTGGGCTCCGGCCCGGCCCGCATCCTGGCCAGGAAGCCCAAGAAGACCTTCGAGAGGGTGAGGTATACGGAAGTGGCTGGCAAGGCGGTCATAGCCCTGGAGGTGGCCAAGTATCCAACCGAGGCCGTGGCCGAGGAGATAGCCAGGGAGTGCGGCATCAAGACCGAGGACCTCTATATCCTAGTGGCAAGGACGGCGTCGGTGGCAGGTGCTATCCAGGTCTCGGCCAGGGCGGTGGAGACCGCCCTCTACAGGATGGACCACCTGGATTTTGATCTGGTAGGGGTCAGGGGCGCCGTCGGAACGGCGCCCGTAGCCCCTCTGGTGGGTGACGACGGGAGGATGATGGGCATCACCAACGACATGATCATATACGGAGGAAAAGTCTACATCTCATCCTCGGCGCCAATGGACCCGGCCCAAATTCCATCCAGCAACTCCAAGGCCTACGGGAAGCCCTTCGCGGAGCTCTTCGAGGAGGCCGGGCACGACTTCTACAAGATCCCTCCCGAGACCTTCGCCCCCGCCTCCGTCACCATAGAGTCCCCATCGGGCCTCCTGCGGGCCGGCGCATTGAACCCCGGAGTCATAAAGAGGTCCATAGGCCTCGGGTGATCATGGTGCGGAAGGTCTACCTCGTAGGGGCAGGTCCGGGGGACCCTGGGCTCATAACCGTCAAGGGCCTGGGCCTGATAGAGCGGGCGGACATCCTGATCTACGACCGCCTCGCCGGCGAGGAGCTCCTGAGCCACGCCAAGCCCGGGGCCGAGCCCATATACGTGGGGAAGAGAACCGGGGCCCACGCCTACACCCAGGAGGAGATAAACCGCCTCCTGGTGGAGAAGGCAGCCGAGGGGAAGGTGGTGGTGAGGCTCAAGGGGGGCGACCCCTTCGTCTTCGGGCGGGGCGGGGAGGAGGCGCGGGTGCTGCGGGAGCACGGGATCGAGTTCGAGGTGGTCCCGGGTGTTACGTCGGCCGTGGCTGTGCCTGCCCTGGCCAATATACCGGTCACAGACAGGAGGTACGCCAGCAGCTTCACCGTGGTCACCGGGCAGGAGGACCCCACCAAGGGCGCCAGGCTGGACTACGGGGCCCTGAAGGCCGATACCGTCGTCATCCTCATGGGGATGGGCAACCTGTCTGGCATCATAGAGCAGTTGAAGGGGGCCAGGGGCGAGGGGACCCCCGCGGCCATCATCGAGAAGGGCGCCACCAGGGAGCAGAGGGTCGTGGTGGGGACCCTGGGGGACATCCTGGAGAGGGGGGCGAGGGAGGGGATCGGGCCTCCGGCCATCGTGGTGGTGGGCGAGGTGGTCAGGCTCAGGGAGGAGCTGGGGTAGGATGCTCCTCTGGCTGGTCCTGGGAGCGGCCCTGGCGATCTCCGTGGCTGTCTACATCACCCACTACTACTACCGGGACCTCCTCTTCGGCCCCCCCGTGGACTTCGACGAGGACCACTTCATAGAGATAGGCCTCTACCCAAACGGCCACCGCGGTGTACTGGTCCTCACCTGCGACGACGTCAATGCCGCCACGGACCCGGGGAAGGTCGACCGCCTCCTGGAGGTAGCCGACAGGTTCGATACCAAGACCGTCTTCTTCGTCGTCCCCTTCTACAAGGGGAGGTACATGGTCACCAAGGATTCAGGGATAGGCGGGGCCCTCAGGCGCGGGGTCGAGAGAGGCCACGAAGTGGCCCTCCACGGCCTCACCCACTCCTCCCCAAGGAAGGGCCTCCTATCCTTCCGGAAGGCCAGGGAGCTGGGGGACCTCTCGCACAGCGAGCAGAAGAGGAGGATAAAGAAGGGGAAGCGCATCCTCGAGGCCTGCGGCCTCCAGGCGGCTGGCTTCCGGTCCCCGGCCTTTTCGGCGTCCATCGACACCCTCCGGGTGCTGGACATGGAGGAGTTCCTCTACTCGTCGGACACCCGCATCTACCCCTTCATGCTCATGTCGAACAAGAGGTTCTGCGAGTCCCTCTACTACCCCTACCACCCCGAGGGCCTCAGCATCCTGGACCTCACCACCAACGGCGACTACTTCTGGGGCTACTCGGCCCTGGGCTCCGAGGACCTCAAGAGCCTCAAACACCGGTTCGACAGGTTCTACGAGAATCGGGGCAGCTTCGTCCTCCTCTCCCACATAGACCCCATCAACTCTGGGAAGGGGCTCTGGGTCCTGGAGCAGTTCCTGGAGTACGCCCAGGGGAAGGACCTCTGGAGGCCCACCCTGAAGGCGCTGGCGGAGTGGTGGCTCGCCAGGGAGGTACTATTCGCCACCTCGGAGGCCAGGGAGGATACCCTCTACGTCACCCTCGAGAAGGGGTCCGAGTTCCCCCTCAACAACCTCTCCATCAGGCTGAAGCCGAACCTCCTGATAAAAAACTATAAGATAATGGACGTGAACCAGGTCCTCCTGAAGGAAGGGAAGCTCTCGGAAGGGACGGTGACCATCAATGTCTAGCTTCGCCCTCAGGTGCATAGGCTGCGGGAAGGAGTACCCACCGGAGGAGATCGTCTTCAAGTGCACCTGCGGGGGGCTCCTGGAGGTCGCCCTGGACCTCGCCACCATGGACGTGCGGCGGGACGGGTTCCAGGGGAGGATCGGGGTCTGGCGCTACAGGCCCTTCATGCCCGTGGGGGAGAAGGCCAGGATCATAACCCTCCAGGAAGGCGGCACGCCTCTCTACAGGGCCGAGCGGCTCGGCGATGCCATAGGGGCGGAGGATATCTATATAAAGAACGAGGGGGCGAACCCCACGGGCTCCTTCAAGGAC
>JACQPM010000049.1 GCA_016207475.1 Methanobacteriota archaeon
CCCTGGGGGTGACCAGCGCCTTCCTCTACCCTATAGCCGTATCGGTCTCCTCCATCACCGCCTTCCTGGGCCCCCTCATGATCAAGAACTCCGACAGGCTGACGGGCTCCCTGGCCCGGATGGTGCCCCGCCCCCTCGTCACCTACCTGGGCCTCTACGGTCGGCTGGTGGCCGAACTCAAGAGCTATGGGAAGAGGGCCTTCCTGAACGAGGAGACCGAGCCCCTCCTCGTCAAGCTGGCCACGAACCTCCTGGTGGTACTGGCGGTCCTAGTCACAGGGAGGGTGGGGGTGGAGTTCGCCGAGAGGGAAGAAGCCTTGGCTGGGCTTGTGAACGCCGTCTGGATCATAGTGGGAATCCTCCTACTCCCCTTTCTCTATACCTCCATAAAGCTGTGGAACGCATTCCTGGAGGTCCTCATAGGCCGGGTGGCGGCCCGCCACCCCGGGCGCCAGGCCGAGAGGGTCAAGATCGTCCTGAAGAACAGCCTTCTCCTCCTCACGGCCCTGCTCCTCGGGAGCCTGGTGCTGGCCATAGGCTCTCCCTTCCTACCCCCTCTCTCCATAGCTTCTGTCGTCTTCGCGTCCGTTGGGATGGCGGCCCTCCTCCTCTGGGAGTCCATCCGGGAGGCCCACCGGGGGATAGAGGGGATGGTCATCAGGATCTTCGAGAAGGAGCTCCCAGAGGAGAGGATCGTGAGGGCGGCCATGGCAGACGCCATAAGGAAGGAGTACCCCTGGGGGGTGGAGTTCGAGGCCATGCCCATAAGGGAGGCGTCGCCTGCGGCTGGGAAGAGCCTGAAGGACCTGGACGTCCGCGGGAGGACGGGGGCCATGGTCGTCTATCTGCGGAGGAGCGTGGAACACCTGGTCAACCCGCCGCTCTCCACCATCCTCCATCCTGGGGATGTGGCCATCCTCATAGGGGACGAGGAGCAGCTGAACAGAGCTAAAAGGCTCTTACTGATCCCTTGAGGCCTTCTCCGCAGCCTGGAGATAGCCCTTCACCATCTTCATGGCGCAGAGCTCACCGCACATGGTGCATACGTCGGGGTCCTGGGGCCGCCTCTTCTCCCGGTACTCCCTGGCCTTCTTCTCGTCGAGGCAGAGCTCGAACTGGCGCTCCCAGTCCAGGTCCACGCGGGCCTTGGCCATGGCGTGGTCCCTCTCGATACCGATGCCCCTCGATATATCTGCGGCGTGGGCCGCGATCCGCGAGGCGATGACCCCCTGCCGGACGTCCTCCAGGTCTGGCAGGGCCAGGTGCTCCGCGGGTGTTACGTAGCAGAGGAAGTCGGCCCCGGCCATGGCTGCCAGGGCGCCTCCAATGGCGCCAGTTATGTGGTCGTAGCCAGGGGCTATGTCCGTGACAAGGGGGCCCAGGACGTAGAAGGGCGCGCCCCTGCAGAGGCGCTTCTCCAGGAGGACGTTCGCCTCCACTTCGTTCAGGGGGACGTGGCCAGGCCCCTCCACCATGCACTGTACGCCTGCCCGGCGGGCCTCCTCCACCAGCTCCCCCAGGATGATGAGCTCCTGGAGCTGGCCCCTGTCGGTGGCATCCTTTATGCTCCCTGGGCGGAGGGCGTCGCCCAGGCTGAGGGTCACATCGTACTCCCTGGCCATGTCCAGGAGGTGGCCGAAGTCCTTGTAGAGGGGGTTCTCGGCCCCGTGGTGGAGCATCCAGGAGGCCAGGATGGAGCCCCCCCTGGAGACTATGCCGGTCAACCGCCCCTGCTTCAGGAGTCTGTCGAGGCTCTCCCGCGTGAGGCCGGCGTGGACCGTCATGAAGTCCACGCCGTCCCTGGCGTGGGCCTCTATGGTCCTGAAGAGGTCGTCCTCCGAGAGGTCCATCGGTCTCTTGGCTGCCATCGTCGCCTGGTAGATGGGGACGGTGCCCAGGGGGACGGGCAGCTTCAGGAGCTCCCTCCTCACCTCGTCTATGGCCTTGCCGGTGCTCAGATCCATGAGGGTGTCGGCCCCGTACTCAATGGCCGCCCGGGCCTTGAGGAGCTCCCCCTCCAGGTCCTCTATATCACCGGATGTACCTATGTTGGCGTTGACCTTGACCCTGAGCCCCTCGCCGATCCCCAGGGGCTTCGCCCCTCTCCTCCTCACGTTCCCAGGGATGACGATCCTGCCCTGGGCGACCCCCCTCAGGACGGCCTCGGCAGCAACGCCTTCAGCCTCGGCCACCGCCTTCATCTCCGGGGTCAGCTCTCCCCGCGCAGCCGCCTCCATCTGGGTCATGAAGCACCTTCCTCAAGTAGATTAACGTCGCAAACCCTTTAAGCTTATGGGAAAATATTTAAAATCCCCCTCCGAGGTCGATGGGATGGAGGTGCCATGAGGCTCATAACCCTGACCACGGACTTCGGCTGGACCGAGTACGTGGGCGCCATGAAGGGCGTGATCCACTCCATCCATCCTGGGGCCACTATCGTGGACATAACCCACGGGGTGAGGAGGTTCGACGTCCGCCACGGCGCCTATGTCATCGGGACCACTTATCAGTACTTCCCAAAGGGGACTATCCACTGCGCCGTAGTGGACCCCGGCGTGGGGACGGAGCGGCGCGGCATAATCTTCTCTGCAGGGGGCCATACATTCGTGGGCCCCGACAACGGCCTCTTCTCGATGGTGGGCGGCGTCAAGGCGATCTATGCGATAACGGCCAAGCCGAAGGCCAGGACCTTCTGGGGGAGGGACGTCTTCGCCCCCGCATCTGCCCGCCTCGCCATGGGTACGGAGCCCAGGGAGCTGGGGCGGAGGATCGATGGATACGAGAGGCTGGAGTTCAGAGCTGGGGTGAGTGGGAGGCGGGCTCTGGGCGAGGTAATCTGCGTGGATCACTTCGGCGACGTCATCACGAGCCTCCGGGGTGAGCACCTGGCGGCCCTCGGCGCCGAGCACGGCGCCAGGCTTGAGGTCAAGATAAAAGGGAAGAAGCGCGACCTCCGCCTCCTGGAGAGCTACGGCCATGCCAGGAAAGGGGAGCTCCTCTGCCTCGTCGGGTCCGCCGGCTATCTGGAGCTGGCCGTCAACCAGGGTGATGCCGCCGCCAGGCTTGGGGTCGTTGGAGGCGAAAGAATAGAGGTGAGGCTTTAAATATCCGGGGCCCCCATGGAGGAGCATGCGGGGCCTCCTCATCGGTCGGTTCCAGCCCTTCCACAACGGCCACCTCTACGTGGTCAAGGAGATCCTCAAGGAGGTGGACGAGCTCGTCATTGCCATAGGCAGCTCCCAGCGCTCCCACACCGTGGAGAATCCCTTCACCGGCGGGGAGCGCCTCATGATGATAGCCAAAAGCCTGGCAGAGAACGGCGTCGTAAAACGGCGCTACATAATCCCGATCCCGGACATGGACAACAACTCCATCTGGGTCTCCCACGTGCGATCCCTCACCCCGCCCTTCGAGAAAGTATATTCGGGCAATACCCTGGTCAAGCGCCTCTTCCTGGAGGTCGGGGTCAAGGTCACCACGCCGCCCCTCTACAACCGGGAGGAATATTCCGGGACCGAGATAAGGGCCCGGATCCTGAAGGGGGGGCCCTGGGAGGGCCTGGTCCCCAAGGCCGTCGTCGAGGTCATCAGGGAGGTGGACGGGGTCCGGAGGATGAGGGACCTGAGCAAGGGGGATAAGATTTAGGGCTCTGTTAAAAACGGGCCAATGGAATGAAAGAATGGTTTCTCGTTCACTGATGATATTCATCGACGGTGGATATTTGAGAGAATCTTTCAAAAAACTATTCGGACATGATAGAATACAATATGGCTTCCTTTCTCGCAGGCTTTTCGAGAAAGTCTCTGGAAGTATTACTGGTGGAGCAACTGGCACAGCGGGGTTACAACTTGAACTCCGTCGGGTCTATTATTACGATGCAATAGTTACCCCGAAGGAGGAGGAATTCGATCAACAGAACAAATATTTCGCAGCTATCGAAGAAAACCCAGACTATGAAGTTAAGTTGGGGAGATTAATTCGCTTAGGGGATGGAGGTTTTCGCCAAAAGGGAGTTGATATTCTCCTTGCCATAGATATGATTAATAAGGCGCATTTGAACCACTACGATATTGCATTGCTTCTAGCTGGGGATGATGATTATCTAGATTTAGTGAAAACTGTCAAAGATATAAGTGGTAAAAGAGTCTTCGGTGCTTATGATACCTCTAGCGCTTCTAAGAGATTGATTAAAAGTTTTGACCGACGAATCGAACTTACTGAACTTCCAAAGGACATTCTAGAACAACCATAATGCACTATTAAAAGTACTAAACGCTAGAGGAATAAAGCCGTTTACTCCAGCCACCTAAACACATCCTCCCGCTTCACCTTCCCCCTCTCGATCCGTACCCCCTCCCGCTCCAGGAGCCTCACCTTCATGGCCTGGCCGTAGAAGTAGCCGCCTATGGTCCTGTCGCTCCTTATCACCCGGTGGCATGGCACTATGATCGGGAAGGGGTTCTCGGCCATCACCTGGCCCACGGCCCTGGCCCCGCCCTCCGCGCCTGCGGCGCTGGCCAGCTCCCCGTAGGTGGCCACCTTGCCGGGCGGTATCTCCCTGGCCTTCTCTGAAACGCGCTTCTGGAAGGGGGTGAAGGGCCCATAGTCCAGCTCCAGGTCGAGAGGGAGCGGCTTCGTCCCTCGGGGCGCGCCCCCCAAAATCTCCATCTTTTTTACGCCATTGGCCCCCCTCTCCACGGCGACGAGGAACCCGCCGTAGCTGTAGGTCTCCATGCCAGTGGATATGCAAAGGGCATTTATAGAGTTTGCCGCCATATAGCAGGGGCGTGGGCGCGATCATAGAGGTGGAGAAGCTCGTCAGGAGATTCGCAGGAACCAAGGCGCTCGACGGCATAGACCTGAAGGTCGAGGAGGGGGAGGCCTTCGCCCTCCTGGGCCCCAACGGGGCCGGGAAGACGACCCTGGTGAGGGTCCTCTCCACCCTCCTGAGGCCCACTTCCGGTAAGGTGAGGGTCTGCGGCTTTGCCCTTCCAGAGGAGCGGGAGGAGGTGAAGAAGAGGATCGGCCTGGTTTCCCACAACCCCTTCCTCTACAACGAGCTCACCGCCGCCGAGAACCTGGCCTTCTTTGCCGAGCTCTACGGCGTGGATATAGACGTGGAGGCCCTCCTGGCGAGGGTGTGCCTCAACCACCGGTCCGAGGACCTGGTGGGGGCCTTCTCCCAGGGGATGAGGCAGAGGCTCTCCATCGCCAGGGCCCTCCTCCATGACCCGAAGATACTCATCCTGGACGAGCCCACGGCAGGCCTGGACCTCCAGAGCAGGTCTGACTTCTATGCCATGGTGAAGGACCTCCATGCCCGGGGCGGTACCATAGTCCTGGCGACGCACAACCTGGAGGAGGCTTCATACCTCTGCACCAGGGCGGCGGTCCTGAACAAAGGAAAGGTGGAAACAATCCTGGACCTGCGGGGGGAGACGGCAGGGGCGGAAGAGGCCCTGGGGAGGCTCCGGTGATGGACGCGAGAAAGGCGCTGGCCATCGCGAGGAAGGACCTGAGGGTGGAGTTCAGGAGCAGGGCTACCATCCAGTTCCTCCTCCTCTTCTCATTCCTCACCCTCCTGATGTTCAACTTCGCCTCCCCGCCCTTCTCCCCGGCCCTGAGGGAGGTCGGCCCTGGGCTCCTCTGGTTCGTCTTCATCTTCGCCGGGATGCTCGGCCTCTCCAGGGCCTTCATCAAAGAGAAGGAGCTCGGGACCCTGGAGGGGCTGATGCTGGCCCCGGTGGGAGGGGTGGAGATCGTCCTGGGGAAGGTGGTCTACAACCTCTGCCTGATCCTCCTGGTGGAGCTCTTCTCCGTCCCCCTCTTCATAGCCCTATTCGACTACCGAGTGGCCGGCTCCATGCTGGACATGATCCTGGTCCTGACCCTGGGGCTCCTGGGGTTCGTCGTCGTCGGCTCCTTCGTCTCGGCCGTGATCATGGGCGCCAGGGGGCGGGAGCTGGTCCTCCAGGTGGTGGCCATGCCGCTCCTCCTACCGGTCGTCATACCCACCATCCTGGCCCTCAGGAGGGTGATGGCGGACGGGGCGCCCCTGGCGAGGATAGGCGAGGTGCGGCTCGTCCTGGCCTATATAATTATCATGTCCACGTTATCCTTCCTCCTCTCGGATAGCGTCCTGGAGGAGTGAGATGCCTTCTCGGAGTTACACCGTCGCCTTCCTGGCCGGTCTCTACCTGTGGGTCATGGCTGCCATGTACCGGGCCCTGAGTTTGGGCCCCTTAGATCCAGCGCTCCTCAGATATGTCGGGGACCCCATGCGCCAGGGCTACAAGATCTTCTTCTTTGCCATGCAGAACGCCCCGGTGGTCTACATAGCCTTCCTGGCGACCCTCGTAGGGTCGGTAATGTACCTCAAGACCAGGGAGATGAGGTGGGACATCATAGCCTCCAGCTCGGCCAAGCTTGCGTTGCTCTTCTGCACCCTTGTCCTGGTCTCGGGGGCCATCTTCTCAAACCTGGCCTGGGGCGCCTACTGGAACTGGGACCCCAGGCAGACGACCACGCTGATACTCTGGTTCATCCTGGCCGGCTACCTCTCTCTACGCTCAGCCCTGGAGGACGAGGAGGCCAGGGCCAGGCTCTCGGCGGTCATCGGTATCCTGGGCTTCGCCGGTGTTCCGCTCACCCACATCTCGGCCACCATCTGGGTCTCGAACCATCCCCAGCTCTACGACAAGGCCGCTGGCGCAGGTTTCAGCCTGGACGCCCAGGGGGCGTCGGCCTTCGGGATGATGCTATTGGGGGCGATCTTCCTCTATATCTACCTCCTCTGGGTCACGGTGAGGATCGAGACCCTGGAGAGGGTCCAGGAGGCGTGAGATGGCCGAGACGATGGAGGTCATGCTCGTGGCCGGGATCCTCTGGACGGCCGTCATCCTCTACCTGGTTCACCTGGACTCCAAGGTGAGGAAGCTGGAGGGGAAGTGATGGAGAAGAGGAGGAAGGAGCTGAAGCTCCTCCTGGCGGTGGCCATCATCATCGTCTCCCTCTGGTTCGCCGCCGGCGCCACTGAGAACTTTCTCAACCCCATAAGGTACGTGAGCGAGGTCACGGCGCAGCCCCAGGAGTATATAGACCGCTCGGTCCAGGTGGCAGGCCTCATAGTGGAGGGCTCCTGGGTGGAGGTGGGGCCCAATGCCTACAGCTTCCTCCTGACGGACGGGAACGCCACCATAAAGGTCGAGTACGCGGGCCCCCTACCCGGGACATTCAAGCCCGGCGTCGGGATAACTGCCATAGGGACTATGACAGGGGCCGACACCCTGAGGGCCGAGAAGCTCCTGGCCAAGTGCCCCTCCAAGTACCAGCAGGAGCTGGGCAAGGTCTACGA
>JACQPM010000003.1 GCA_016207475.1 Methanobacteriota archaeon
AGCATGGAGTTCTTCTCCCGGGGGCTGGAGATAGGCAACCAGGTCTATATGCAGTACGACATCAAATCAGGGGCACCGAGAGAGCTGAAGATCAAGGTCCTGGACATGGGGATGGGGCAGGAGAGGCCCGCCTGGTTCACCCACGGGACGAAGACCAGCTACGAGGCCACTTTTCCCACCGTCGTCGAGAGGCTCTACAGGGCAACGGGAATAAAGCCCGACGAGGCCCTTCTCGGCAGATTCCTCCCTCACTCGGGCCTCCTCAACGTAGAGGAGGCCGCGGACCTGGAGAAAAGCTGGGCCGAGATCGCCCAGAAGATGGGCGTTGGGAAGGAGGAGCTGAAAGGGCATATCATGCCGCTGGCGGGGCTCTACTCCATCGGGGACCACACCAGGGGCCTCCTCATGGCCCTCTCCGACGGTGCCCTGCCCTCCAACGTGGGGGGAGGCTACAACCTCCGGGTCCTGGTCCGCAGGTCATTGGACTTCATCGAGCGCTATGGGTGGGACATATCCCTGCCCGAGGTCTGTGCCTGGCACGCAGAGTACCTCAAACCCCAGTACCCGGAGCTCCTGGAGCACCTGGAGGAAGTGTCCAGCATCTTGGAGGTGGAGGAGGAGAGGTACAGGGAGACCCGGCAGAAGTCCAGGAGGATCGTGGTGGGGCTGAAGGGTAGGGAGGTATCTGTGGAGAAGCTCATAGAGCTCTACGACTCCCAGGGGATAAGCCCCGAGATGCTAAAGCGGGAGGGCCTCGACGTGGCAGTGCCGCCGGACTTCTTCATCCGCGTCGCCGAGAGGCACGAGCGGCTGGAGCAGCCTGCCCAGACCCACAAGTTCAAGGAGTTCGACCTGACGGGCATAGAGAAGACTGCGATCCTGTATTACGAGGACTATAGGCTCCTGGAGTTCGAGGCCCGGGTCCTCAGGATCATGGAGGGCAAGTACGTAATCCTGGACAGGACCGCCTTCTACCCCACCAGCGGGGGGCAGCTCTTCGATACAGGCTATATGGGCAACAGCAGGGTGGCGAACGTCTTCAAGCAGGGGAATGTAGTCATCCACACCGTCCAGGACCCCGGGTTCAGGGAGGGGGATACGGTCTCCTGCCGCATAGATTGGGAGCGGAGGAAGCAGATGGCCCAGCACCACACGGCCACCCACATAGTCAACGGGGTCTGCAGGGAGGTCCTGGGGGAGCACGTCTGGCAGGCAGGGGCCGAGAAGAGCCTGGAGAAGGCCCGCCTGGACATAACCCACTACGCCTCTCTGGGGCGCGAGGACCTGAAGAGGATCGAGGCCAGGGTGAACGAGGTAGTGGCGAGGGACATCAAGATGGAGAGCCTCATCCTGAAGAGGGACGAGGCCGAGAAGAGGTTCGGATTCAGGCTCTACCAGGGCGGTGCGGTACCTGGGAAGGAGCTGCGGGTTGTCCGGATAGGGGACCTGGACACGGAGGCCTGTGGGGGTACCCACCTCAGGTCCACGGGGGAGGTGGGGCTGGTGAAGATCGTTGGCTCCAGCAAGATCCAGGACGGCGTGGTCAGGCTGGAGTACGCCGCAGGCATGGCGGCCCTGGAGCAGATCCAGAGGCAGGCGGACCTCCTCCAGGAGGTGGCCTCGTCCCTGAGCGTGACCCCGGAGCAGGCGCCGAAGGCCGTGGCCAGGTTCTTCGAGGAGTGGAAGGGCCTCAGGAAGGAGAACGAAGCCCTCAAGGGGGAGGTGGCAAGGCTCAGGGTGGAGAGGCTGGAGGCCGAGTTCCAGCCCGTAGGGAGGTACAGGCTCCTCTGCCGGGAGATCGACGGCGGGGCTGAGGAGACGGCCAAGACGGCCCAGGGTCTGGGGGGAGACGGCAAGGTCATAGTCCTCTTCGGCCTGGGCGATAAGATCTCGGTGGTGGGCACCTGCGATAGCAGCCTCCCAGTGGACATGGGGAAGATCGTAAGGGAGGTCTGCACCCTCCTGGGCGGCAAGGGGGGAGGGAAGAGGTCCTTCGCCCAGGGGGCAGGTACTCTAAGGGAGAAGCTTCCTGAGGCGAAGGAACTGGTGAGACGCCTCCTGGGTTAGGAGCTTCAGTTCCAGGACCCTAGTAGGGGACCGGAATCCCCTCTGGACTTCCACCATACAAAAGATTTATATAAGCTAATTGAGTTAGATTTAAAAAAATTTCAATAAGGATGGTAATCCGATGGGTGAGATGAAGCCTAGGGACAGAGTTCTTGACCAGTTGAAGGGGAAGAAAGTCGATCGAATTCCGTGCTACAGCGGCATGGGCAATATCACCTTGGAAGGGATAAAGCAGGTGGGCAATCCGCGCTTCGCCGATATCCACAGGGACGCGAAGCTCATGGCCAAGGTTGCCTCTTCCACATACAAGATCTTCGGGTACGAATGTGCCGTCCTGCCCTACGACCTCGGTGTCGAGGCCGAGGCCCTGGGCTCGGAGATAAACTTCTATACCCACAGGGACGACATCGTCTATCCCACCGTCAAGACGAAGCTCGTCAAGAGCGGGGAAGAGGTAAAGGTGCCTGACAATTTCGAGGAGAAAGGGCGTCTGCCCCTCATCGCCGAGGCCATAGAGCTCGCGAAGGAGGAGGTGGGGGACCAGGTTGCCGTGGGCTCCTTCGTCAACGGCCCCTTCACTCTGGCGGGGCAGATCATGGACCTGAACGACCTCCTCAAGGTGGCCTTCAAGAAGCCTGAGGCGATAACCGCCATCACCGAGAAGCTGGTGGACGTGATAGGGATGATAACGAAGGTCTGGGAGGATGCCGGTGTGGACTTCATAACGGTGAGGGAGGAAGGCGCCCCGGCGGATGTCATAAGCCCGAGGATGTTCAAGTCCCTCGTCATGACGAACCTGGTGAAGACCATAGACAATATAAAAGTCCCGAAGATCCTCCACATCTGCGGGGATACCAACCCGGTGGTGGATCTCATGGCCCAGTGCCACGCCGACGC
>JACQPM010000051.1 GCA_016207475.1 Methanobacteriota archaeon
GACCTCTTCTCCGAGGGGAAGAAGCTCTCCGTCTCCATAGCCACCGTCTCCCCCGTCTCCCAGAAGATCCACCTGGGCATGAACGTGAGGAGCGAGGAGTACATGAGCCTGAGCAGGATTGGCGCAAGGCCCGAGGAAGTGATCCAGGAGGTCTGCTCCAGGTACAGGGCGGAGTTGGAGGATATAGAGAAGGCCATGAGGAAGTCCAGGCCCGTGGGGGTCTACCGATGAGGGCGCCCGTCCGGGAGATCTTCTGCTCAGCCCAGGGGGAGGGGCCCTACGTGGGGGTGAGGCAGGCCTTCGTCAGGTTCGAGGGCTGCAACCTGGAGTGCGTCTACTGCGACACCCCCCAGGGGCCCATAGGTAAATGCAGGGTGGAAGTCCGCCCCGGTGGTGGGGAGTTCATGGAGCTGGAGAACCCCCTGGGACTGGAGGAGGTGAGGTGCTGCATCCGAGGGTACAAGCAGGCCCACTCCGTCTCCCTGACGGGCGGGGAGCCGCTCCTCTACGCCGACTTCATAAAGGCCCTCAAGCCGGGGCTGGATATATACCTGGAGACGAACATGGCCCTCCCGGAGGGGGCCCGGAAGGTAGCGGGCGATGTGCGGTACGTGGCAGGGGACCTCAAGGTCCGGGAGAGCTTCCCTGAGCGGGCCAAATACGACGAGTACCTGGAGGCCATGGTGGAGTGCTTCAAGGCCCTGAGGAAGACCGGGGATAGGGACTGCTTCGGTAAAATAGTCCTTTTGAGAGGGGTGGACCAAGAGGAGTTGGTGGAGGTGGTGGAACAGATCTGGGAGTACATCTCCTGCCTCGTCCTCCAGCCGGTGACCCCCCACGGGGTGGTATCCTGGGGGCCACGAGTGGGGGAGGTGCTCTCCCTCCAGGAGAGGCTCCTGGAGAGGGGCGTGGAAGCCAGGGTGATACCCCAGGCCCACAAGCTCTGGGGGGCGATGTGATGCGCCTGGGCATAGTCGAGTACATAGACAGCGCCCATTCCCTCCCGAACCACCCGACCTGCGGCGGGATGCATGGCCATACATACCGGATAGAGGTATGCGTGGAGGGGGAGAAGAAGGGCGGTATGGTCATGGACTTCTACGACCTGAAGAGGATCGTGAGGGATGTCCTCGCAGGGTACGACCACCGGGCCCTGAACGAGCTCATGGAATATCCATCCTGCGAGAACCTCTGCGAGGCGATCTACGCCAGGCTCCAGGAGAGGCTCCCCTTCCCCTTCACCCTCCGGGTCTGGGAGGGGAACGGCAAGTGGGTGGAGAAGTGAAGTTATCCCAGAGGTCCGGGCTGGTGGCCCCCTTCGAGGTGATGGAGGTCCTGGCGAAAGCGCAAGCTATGGAGAGGGCCGGGGAGAGGGTCGTCCACCTGGAGATAGGGGAGCCGGACTTCGAGACCCCGGGACCCGCGGTGGAGGAGGCGGTGAAGGCCATCAGGGAGGGGCACACCCGCTACACCGACTCCATGGGGCTGGCGGAGCTGAGGGGAGCGATAGCCACCAACCTCCGGGGACTCTGCGGCGTTGATATAGACCCTGGCGCTGAGATAGCCGTCACCAGCGGCGTCAGCGGCGGCCTCTTCCTGGCCCTGGCCTCCGTCCTGGACCCGGGGGACGAGGTTGTTCTCGCAGATCCAACCTACCCCTGCTACCAGAATTTCATCCGGTTCCTGGACGGTGCGCCTCGCATGGTGCCCCTGGTGGAGGAGGGCTTCGGCCTGGATATAGATCGGCTCCAGGAGGCCCTGACCCCCAAGAGCAGGGCGATCCTCCTCAACTCGCCATCCAACCCCACAGGGATGCTCCTGGAGAAGAAGGAGCTCAGGGCCATTACAGAGATCACCGGGGAGCGCGGTATCTACGTCCTGGTGGACGAGATCTACTCTAGCCTGGTGTATGATCGGAAGAGAGCCCCTTCTATCCTGGAAACGGGATATGAAGGCGCTATCATGCTGGACGGCTTCTCCAAGCTCTACGCCATGACAGGGTGGAGGCTGGGCTACATGGCCGCCGGGGCCGAGGTGATAGAGGCCGTCCGCCGCCTCCAGCAGAACTTCTATATCTGCCCCAGCTCCATCGCCCAGAAGGCTGCTATCGCAGCGCTCCAGTGCCGGCGGGAGGCGGAGGCCATGGTCAGGGAGTTCGACAGGCGGCGGAGGTTCGTGGCGGAGCGGCTGAGGGGGATGGGAGGGCTCCGCGTCAGGGAGCCCTTGGGAGCCTACTACGTCTTCCCTGACGTCAGTGCGATATCCCGGGACTCCTTCGCCCTGGCCAGCCGCCTCCTGGAGGAGGCGAAGGTGGCCGTAGTCCCTGGGAGGGCCTTCGGTGAGATGGGCGAAGGCCACCTCCGATTCTCCTACGCCGCTTCTATCGAAGCTCTGGAGGAGGGGCTCGACAGGGTCGAGAAAGCTATCGCCGGTTGGAGCTCAGGGCCCAGCCGAACTCCTCCCTTATGACCATGATGGCGGCCTGGGGCGGGATGATCCCCTTCTCGGTGATGATGAGGTCTATGTACTCCGGGGGCGTGACGTCGAAGGCCGGGTTCCTTATCTTGACCCCTTCGAACTCTCCTGGGTCCGCCACCTCCCTCGCGTCCCTCTCCTCTATCTCCACCAGCGAACCCAACAGGGTCTCGGGATGGAACTTGTAGCTCTCGGCCGCCACGAAGAAGAGGGCCCTGGCCTCCCTGGCTATGAGGGCGATCTGGGCCGTGCCGATCTTGTTCACGGCCGCGCCGTTGGCGGCGATGCTGTCGGCCCCCACTATGACCTTGTCCACGTCCTTCATTATGTAGCGCACGGCCGAGTCCACGATCATGGTGACCGGGATCCCCTCCTCTGCCAGCTGCCTGGCTGTTATATGGCCCTGGTAGCGGGGCCTCGACTCGGTCACGTACACCTCGAACCTCTTCCCTGACCGCCAGGCCGTCCTCAGGACCGCGTTGACGGCCATGGAGTTGCAGTGAGTCAGGACCACATCACCGTCGGAGAAGCGCTTGGCGCCTATCTCGCCGATCCTCTCCACGGCGCTGAGAGAGTTCTGGACGAACTCTCCGGCCGCCTCTACAGCGGCCTTGCGGAGCTCCCCCACCTCCTGGGACGTGGCGGCGCGGAGCCTGGAGAGGACGAACCTGACGGCGTTGGGGAGGGAGACGGCCGTGGGCCGCGCGGCAATGAGTATTCTCCCGGCCTCCTCCAGCTCGGTGAGGAGGGCATTTGCATCCCGCGCCTTCGACTTCTCGGCAGCGGCCTTCAGGGCAGCTGCCGCTGCCCTCCCGATCTTGCCCGCGCCCCTTATCTCCATGCTGGAGATCTTCTGGGCAGTGTCGAGGACGGCTTCGATGGGCATGCTATCTAATCTGCCCCGGGGGTAGAAAATACTTTGCACGATGGTTAGCGAAATGGTGATATAACTCCGCCGTCGAGCATCTACACAATGGAACAAATGGCAGGGTTAGTACAAGAACAGCAACGCAAGACCGAGATCGCCACCCTGGCCGGCGGCTGCTTCTGGTGCTTAGAAGCAATCTTCGCCGAGCTGATGGGCGTGGAGAGGGTGGTGCCCGGCTACTCCGGCGGCCGCGTGCCAAACCCCTCCTATAAACAGGTCTGCACAGGGACCACCGGCCACGCCGAGGCGATCCAGCTCACCTTCGATCCCGACTCCGTCTCGTTCAGGGAGCTTCTGGAGGTCTTCTTCGCATTCCACGATCCCACGACCCTGAACCGCCAGGGCCCCGACGTGGGCACGCAGTACCGCTCGGCGATCTTCTATCACACGCCGGAGCAGAGGGAGACGGCCGAGAAGGTCATCACAGATCTGGATGCGGCGAAGGTCTGGGACGCGCCCATCGTGACCGCGGTCAGGCCCTTCACGACCTTCTA
>JACQPM010000055.1 GCA_016207475.1 Methanobacteriota archaeon
AGCTCCAGCTGCTCCCTGGCAGGGAGATCCAACACCCCGTCCAGGTCTGTCTGGATCCTCCTGTCGAAGCCCAGGAGGTCCAGCTCCTCCCTTATGGGGGACCAGAAGAAGTTGGCGTTGAACTTTGCACCCAGGACGTACTCCTCTATCACCGCCCCTCGGAGGTCCTTCCTGTCTACAACGCCCTTCTCTATCCTCTCCTCCGCCTTCCTGCGGAACTCCTCCGGGGAAGAGGCGAAGAAGAAGGCCCTCTCCAGGGACCCCTTCTGGAGGACCTTCACGATGGCCAGGCTGTCGATCTCCTGGGGGCTCCCGAAGACCTTGGGGGTCTTTATACCGGCCTTCCCCAGGAGATAGTACTGGTTCCTGGGCTCCCCCCGCTCCTCGGTCCTGAGCATGGCCCTGGAACCCATTAGGGGGACGAGGAAGCGCTCCTCTATATCCGGGTAGCCCAGGTAGACGGAGAAGGAACGGCTGGGGACGAAGAGGGTGTTGAGGGTCCTGAGCCTCTCCTGGTTCTCCTCCTGGAGGATGTCGGCGAAGCTATCCAGGACCAGCACCTCGTCGAAGAGGTTCCGGTAGTACCGGGTGTAGGTCTTCTCCCTTCCCCTCTGGCATACCACCACCGTCCTGTAGCCCTCCTCCTTCGCCCCGTGGGCCACCTCCAGGGCCGAGTGGCTCCCCAGCACGCCTATGGATATCCGCCCGGGATCGTAGCCCTCCAAGATCCCAAGGACTTCCTTCCGGGCGATCATCTCCATCCAATTTATGCGGGGCCGCATATATATTTATGGAAGTTACGCCCAGACGGAGTTGGTATGAACGGTCCCAGAAGTTACCTCGTCATAGCCCTCCTGAGCAGCCTCCTGACGGGGGCCATCGTCCTCGGGGCCATGACCGTCTATGTGGACCACGCCATCCTCGACCTCCCCAAGGCAGAGCAGAGGGTGGTGGTCGTGAACGAGTCCACCACCGACACGCTTGTGACGGCCATCTTCGAGGAGGCCAAGAACTCCGTGGTCCACATATCTGCCAGGAGCCCCCAGGACCAGGACTTCGTCCACCCCTTCCCGGTGGAGGGCGTCGGCTCCGGGGTCATCATATCCCCAGACGGCTATATCCTGACCAACGACCACGTGGTGGTAAACTCCCCCGAGCTCAAGGTGATCTTCCCCAACGGGGAGGAGTACGGCGCCAAGCTGGTGGGGACCGATCCCAGCACCGATATAGCGGTCATCAAGGCTGAGGTGCCCATCGTCCTCACGCCCGCCAAGCTGGGGAACTCCGACGGGATAAGACCTGGGCAGATGGCCATAGCCATCGGCAATCCGTTCAGGCTGGACAACAGCGTCACCGTTGGGGTCATCAGCGCCCTGAACAGGACCCTGAGGGCCTCCAACAACTTCAATATTAAGGGGGTCATCCAGACCGACGCCGCCGTCAACCCTGGGAACAGCGGGGGGCCGCTCCTCAACGCCAGGGGGGAGGTTATCGGAATAAACACGGCCATCTTCTCCAACACGGGCGGGTTCCTGGGGATCGGGTTCGCGATACCGATAAATACGGCCAAGAGGGTGGCCGATGAGCTGATCCAGAGGGGCAAGGTCGTCCGCCCCTGGCTCGGGATCACCGGGCTGAGCATAACCCGGGAGGTCAAGGAGTCCTTCAACCTGCCAGTCTCCAAGGGCGTCCTCGTCATGGAGATCGTGCCCAACAGCCCCGCGGAGAGGGCCGGGCTCCAGAGGACCCGCTCCAGGCCCGGGCGGGACGATTACATAAGGGGCGATATCATCCTGGCCCTGGATGGGGAACCGACCGACACCATCGATAGACTGGTGGATATCATCCTGACCCACAAGGTGGGGGATCGGCTTGAGGTCAGGGTCCTGAGGGACGGGGAGGAGAGGGGGGTGGAGGTCACCCTGGTGGAGAGGCCCTGAACCCCTCCAGGTATCGGTAGGTCTCGGTCCCTTCCCCGTGGAGCATGAACTCCCTAAGGTCCTCTGGGGTGTCCAGGTCGAGGGAGAGGGAGAAGGAGTCGTAGATGTAGAGCTCCACCCCCCTTGCTGCGGCTTCCCTACGGTGGTCCTCGAAGCTCGTGGGGGTGAACCTCTCCCTTATGATATCCGGCGGTCTGCGGTAGAGGATACCGGTCCCCCCGCGTCTGGCAGGGGCAAGGATCAGGGGGTGGACCCTCCCCAGTTCCAGGATCTCCCCCACATGGCTGGCCCTGAGGAGGGGGAGGTCTCCAGGGACGAAGAGGGTGGCCTCTGCCCCCTCCGCCATGGCATGGGCGTTGGCCAGGGAGACGGCCTCGTTCAGGTTGCCCTCCTCCCTCAGGAGGGTGAATCGGAAGCCCTCCAGAAGGGGCTCCAGGTCCTCGGGGCTGACCACGATGGTCTGGAGGCCCCGGAGGGCCGTGAGGACGTCCCGGAGCATCGCCAGCACCAGCCCCGCTCTCTCATCCACCGTCAAGACGCCGGCGAGCCTGGTCTTCGCCCTGGAGAGGCCCTTCACAGGGACGAGGGCGTAGGCGACCATCAGAGGGTGAGCCTGGCCTCTGGGTTTATCTTCTGGCTGGGCGTGATCACTATGGTGCAGGGGACCCACTTGCTTATGCCCCTTATGATCTTCTCGGTGACGGAGCCCAGCAATATCCTGGAGGCCCAGTCCTTCCCGGAGCCGGCCATTATCACCATGGAGACCTCCTTGTTGAACCTGGCGTAGTTCGCTATCACCTCATGGACGAGGCCCTTCTCCAGGACCGTCTCCACCACCGCCCCCTCCTGTATCCCAATCTCCGCCACCCTGTCCAAGGCCATCTTCCCCTCTTCCTCCATGGCCTTTATGACCTCGTCCTTGTTCGTCGTCAGGAAGCCTACAGCGCCGGTGTCCACCACGTATAGGGCTATGAGCCTGGCACCCAGGAGCTTTGCCACCCTGGCGGCGTACCTGGCGGCGTCCTCAGAGGGAGGCGAGCCGTCGGTGGGCAGGAGGATGGACCCCTGGAGCCCGAGCCTGGCATCGGGGTTGAGCTTGGTACAGGGCGTGACCCAGACAGGGCAGGGGACCCACTTCCTCGTGCCCCTCACGATCTTGGCCGTCACCGAGCCGAGGAAGACCCTGGAGGCCCAGTCCTTGCCGGAGCCGGCCATGACGACCATGGCCACATCCTTGTCATCCCCGGCATGCTTCGCTATCACCTCGTGGATGAGGCCGTGCTCCATCACCCCTTCCACCTCCACCCCCTCCTCCTTCCCGAGCTTCTTCACCTTATCCAGGGCGTCTTTACCGTCCTTCTCCAGCTCCTCGATGACCTGCTCCCGGATCTTGGCCCAGTGGTAGGTGGTGTAGAGGCTGTCGTCCACGGCATAGAGGGCCTTGACCTTCGCCTTGAGCCTCTTGGCCATGTCCATGGCGTAGAGGGCAGCCTCTTCCGAGGGCACGGTACCGTCGGTGGGCAGCAGGATGGACTTCATCAATGGCCACCCCCACCTTTGAACATGACGCCCACTACAAGGCCTGCCGAGAGGGCCACTATCACGGCTATGAAGCCGTAGAGGAGGCCCCTCTCCTCGGCCATCTCCGTCAGCCAACCTCCGATGCCGGCATTCTCTATAGTAAGCACTTTCCTCTGGTGTTCCAAGATCACTCCCCCCTTGACTACGTATATGTCCACCATGTCCATCCCCACGGAGGCCGTTGGAGGTATCTGCAGCACCGCCTCGTA
>JACQPM010000054.1 GCA_016207475.1 Methanobacteriota archaeon
CGATGCCATCCACCGGGGCAGGGTAAGGGAGGACCTCAAGTCCCATGCCTCCCCCATCTACAAGACGAGCACCTTCACCGTCGGATCCGTGGAGGAGGCCAGGGGACTCTTCGCCGGGGAGAGGAAGGCCTACGCCTACACCAGGTACAACAACCCGAACTTCGAGGCCGTGGAGGAGAAGCTGGCTGCCCTGGAGAGGGGGGAGGCGGCGAGGGTCTTCTCCTCTGGGATGGCCGCCATCCATGGAAGCCTGATGGCCCTCGTGGGTGGGAAGGGGGCCCACGTGGTGGCCGGGAAAACGCTCTACAGCGGGACCGACGAGGCCTTCGCCCGCCTCTGGCCTCCCCTGGGCATCGGCTTCGCCAGAGTCGATACGACGAGGCCCCGCGAGGTGGAGCGGGCCATAAGGCGGAATACGCGATTCATCTTCCTGGAGACCCCGGCCAACCCGACCCTGGCCATAACAGACATCGGGGCCGTGGCAGAGATAGCCCGGGGGCACGGGATACCTCTGGTGGTGGACAACACCTTCGCAACCCCCTACAACCAGCGCCCCTTGGAGCTGGGGGCCGACCTGGTCATAGAGAGCCTGACCAAGTACCTCAACGGCCACGGGGATATAATAGGCGGCGCCGTGATAGGCAGCGAAGACCTCATCTCCCGCCTCGAGCCCTACGCCGTGAATCTTGGGGCCTGCCCGGACCCCAGGGCATGTGCCGATATCGAGAGGGGGATGGAGACCCTCCAGGCCAGGATGCAGGTCCACAACTCCAACGCCCTCCGCCTGGCCAGGTACCTCCAGGGGCGAAGGGAGGTGGCGAGGGTCTATTTTCCGGGTCTGGAGAGCCATCAGGGCCACGAAGTGGCCAAGCGGCAGATGAGGACCCCCGAGGGGCGGGCCGGGTACAGCGGGATGATCTCCTTCGAGCTGGAGGGCGGCCAGAAGGCCGCGAGGGCCTTCCTCAATACTCTGGCAGGCATGTACGAGAGGGAAGAGGGCGTCGTGGCCCTCTCCGTCAGCCTGGGCACCGTCGATACTATAATAGAGTCCCCGGCCCTCATGACCCACTTCAACATACCACGGGAGGAACGGCTGGAGAAGGGCATCACCGACGGCCTCATACGCCTCTCTGTGGGGCTGGAGGACTACGAAGACATCGAGGGGACCTTAGAGAAGGCCTTGGGGATGATAAAAAAAAATAAGATGAATAAAAAAGAGAGAATTTGAACTGCCAGAAGCCTGTACGAGACGAGTTTAGAATCTCTTGGGCTTATGTTTCTGGAAGCAATTCCTGCAGTATACTGGCCGCCCCTCTGTCGGCTTGAACGGGACCTCGGTCTCTTGCCCGCAGTCCGAACATGTTGCCTTGTGCATCTCTCTGGGCCTGCCGAAGCCGCCCCGCCTAAATCCACTGTCTTCTTCCATTCTTATCTTCTTTCTCCTTTTTCTTTTATGCCCTTTCGAGCGACTAACCATAAGACCTTTGGGTATTTAAAGGTACGGGTGCCATTGTGACCTTGAGGGATACAGTGGCCGACGCCAGGGTCCACGTCTATATCTCGGGCAGGGTCCAGGGGGTCTTCTTCAGGGACAGCGCACGAGAGAGGGCCCTGGCCCTGGGGGTGAGGGGCTGGGCGAGGAACCTCCCCGACGGGAGGGTGGAGGGAGTCTTCGAGGGGCCCAGGGAGCGCGTGGAGGAGCTGGTGGCATGGTGCAGGCAGGGCCCCCCTCACGCCCTGGTGACCGGCGTAGATGTAGGATGGGAGGCGTATCGGGGCGAATTCCGGAGCTTCGAGGTCCGGCGGGGCTACATTTAAATATCGTCCGGCAGATAAGCCATAGGCATGAAGATCAGCCTCGATCTGGAGCTGAAGGACGTCCCTGGACAACTGGTCAAGGCCCTGGAGCCCGTATCCCGGATGGGCGGCAATATCATAAGCGTGGTGCACCTCCGGGAGGAGCTCGGCAAGGGGAGGGTGCCGGTCCACCTCCTCTTCGAGGTCAGGGACAGCGCCATGCTCGACGCCATCATAGCGGAGCTGGAGCGGCGGGATATATGGGTCTCCAAGGTCGGGGAGTTCAAGAAGAAGGAGAAGATTACCCTGGTCTTGGTGGGGCACATCGTGGACACGGACATCAGGGACACCATAGACAGGATCAACGAGATCGAAGGGGTGCTGGTGGCGGACCTGAAGCTGGCGATGCCCCACCCTGAGAAGGAGTCCTCGGCCCTCATAGATATAGAGGTGACGCGCCCCGAGAAGGCGAAGGAGGCCCTCCAGCGGCTCGATAGCGTGGCCAGGGAGAAGGACCTCCTGGTCATCAGGTCCCTGAGGTCTTAGGATGGACATACAGATCATAGGCTTCGGGGTGATAGGCCAGGGTTTCGTGGAGGTCCTCTTGAGGAAGGAGAGATTCCTGAAGCAGAGGTACGGCCTCGACCTCAAAGTCGTCTCCATCTCCGACATCACCGGCACCGCTGTAGAGGGGGAAGGGATAGACCTCCGTCGAGCCCTGGAGGTGATGCGCCAGACCCGTGGGATAATAAACTACCCAGGCGCGCGGAAGATGACCGGCGTGGAGGCCATCGAGGCCTTCGAAGCGGATGCTGTCCTAGAGGTGACCCCCTCCAACATCCAGACCGGCGAGCCGGGACTCACCCACATGCTGAAGGCCATGGGGCAGGGGAAGCACCTCGTCACGTCCAACAAAGGCCCTTTGGCCTTGCGGTTCAGGGCCCTGAGCGACGCCGCCAAGAAGAACGGCGTGGAGTTTGGGTTCGAGGCCTCCGTGGGGGGTGCCATGCCGATCATAAACCTGGCAAAGGTGAACCTGGCAGGGGACGAGATCCTGGCCATCGAGGGTATCCTCAACGGCACAACCAACTTCGTCCTCTCCCGCATGGCCAAGGAGGAGAGCCCCCTGGAGATCGTCCTGAAGGAGGCCAGGGAGATGGGGATAGCGGAGGCCGACCCCTCCTACGATATCGAGGGCATAGACACGGCCGCCAAGCTCGTGATCCTCGCTAACGCGCTCATGGGGATCGACGCCACCTACAGGGACGTCAAGACCCAGGGGATAAGGAAGGTCACTCCTGAGGCCGTCAAGCTGGCCAAGGAAGACGGCTACGCCATCAAGCTCATCGGGGAGGTCAGGAACTCCCACCTGGAGGTGGCCCCCCGCCTGGTTCCCGTGGACCATCCCCTCAACGTGGACGGGATCCTGAACGTGGCCCTCCTCCAGACTGACGTGGCTGGGGATATAACCGTCGTGGGGAAGGGGGCAGGGGCCATAGAGACCAACAGCGCCATCCTGAGCGATATAATAAGCATAGCCCTGAAGCGGGGGCTCGGATGAAGTACGTCGTCGTCGTGGGCGACGGGATGGCCGACTATCCACTGGAGAACCTCGGCGGGAAGACGCCCCTCCAGGCCACCGAGAAGCCGCACATGGACGAGATGGCCAGGCGGGGGAAGTGCGGCCTCCTCAGGACCGTCCCTGAGGGGATGGAGCCCGGCTCCGACGTGGCCAACCTGGCGATCCTGGGCTACGACCCAAGAAAATACTACACGGGGCGCGGACCGCTGGAGGCCGCCAGCATAGGCGTGGAGCTGGGCCCAGGGGACCTGGCCTTCAGGTGCAACCTCGTTACCGAGGAGCATGGCGTCCTGACAAGCTCCAACGCCGATCACATAACCACGGAGGAGGCGAAGCTTCTGATAGAGGTCCTGAGAGGGGCCTTCGGGGACTACGGCGAGTTCTACCCAGGTGTGAGCTACCGCCACCTCTTCGTCCTCCGGGAGTGCAGAGAGGATAAGATAGTCACCACTCCGCCTCATGACATCGTGGGGGAGGAGATCGGGCGCCACATGGTAGGGCCTGATGGCCCTCTGGCAAGGAGGCTTAACGAACTGATCCTCTCCTCCAAGTCCTTCCTGGAACGGCATGAGGCGAACCTTGCCAGGGCGAAGGCCGGGAAAAGGCCAGGAAACATGGTATGGCTCTGGGGGCAGGGGAGGAGGCCCAGGATGGAATCCTTCCAAAAGCGCTTCGGCATCGCCGGGTCGGTGATATCCGCTGTTGATCTGGTCAAAGGGATAGGCATCCTCCTAGGGATGGAGGTGCCCAAGGTCCCTGGGGCCACGGGCTACTACGATACCAACTACGAGGGGAAGGCAGATTACGCCCTCAGGGCGCTGGAGGAGAGGGACTTCGCCTACGTCCACGTGGAGGCCCCCGACGAGGCCGGGCACGCGGGGGACCTGGAGCGGAAGATAGAAGCTATCGAGGCGCTGGACAGGAGGCTCCTTGGGAGGCTCCTCGACGGCCTGGGGGAGGAGGCGGCCATCGCCCTGCTCCCAGACCACCCGACCCCCATAAACCTGAGGACCCACGTAACGGACCCGGTCCCCTTCGCCCTGTATGTGCCGGGGAAGGGGGGCGACGGCATAGCCTTCGACGAGTCCTCCGCCCGGAGCGGCTCCCTGGGTCTCCTGGAGGGCGGGGACCTCATGCGCCTCCTCCTGGAGGGCTGAGATGCAGGAGTACGAGTGCGAGTCCTGCAGCTACCGCCTCTACACGCCGGAGAAGGAGGAGCCCCGCTGGTGCCCCATCTGCCGGGGGAAGATGTACCCCGTGGAGGGGAAGGC
>JACQPM010000052.1 GCA_016207475.1 Methanobacteriota archaeon
GATATATACCGCGGGGCCGGAGTCTATGCCATGGGCGGTGAGATAGGGAGGGTGAAGACCTATATCGGGGGGATGGACAAGCACCTGGAGGGCGGGGTGCCCGAAGGGAGCGTGGTCCTCATCTGCGGGACCCCTGGGACGATGAAGTCTTCCCTGGCCTACAGCATCCTGTACAACAACGCGAAGGAGGGGCGGAAGGGGATCTACATAACCCTGGAGCAGGACTCGGCCTCCCTAACCAAGCAGATGGAGAAGCTGCACATGGGCCCCCACGACGGCCTCACCCTGGTGGACTTCGACGCCTTGGGTTGGAGGATGAAGGACGCCAGGTACGAGGCCAACTGGGTCGAGAGGATGAAGGATTACATCGAGGAGATGGCCAAGAAGGAAGAGTACAAGCTCCTCGCTCTGGACTCCCTCAACGCCCTCTACTCCCTCACCACAGTCCAGAACCCCCGGCGGGAGCTCTACTACCTCTTCAAGGCCCTCCAGGATACGGGTATGACCAGCTTCCTCATCTCTGAGATCGCCCTGGGGACGAAGTACTTCGGCCACTTCGGGGTGGAGGAGTTCCTGGCCGACGGGATAATCCATCTCGACTTCCAGAAGAAGGGCGACATCTTGAGTTCTCTCGAACGCTACATAGGCATCATAAAGATGAGGGCCACGAACCACGAGACCATGTACTACCCCCTCCTCTACCTGGAGGACGGCTTCCGGGTCTACTCGCGGGAGGAGCTGGAGCTGGAGTAGAGCCTTAAGGTATCTCGTCCATCTCGTACCTCTCCGGGCTCCTCTCTCCCAGGGCCATCTCCAGCTCGATGGGCGTCAGGAGGGGCTTCTTGTACCTGGGTCCGTCGTCGATGGCGACCCTGGGACAGGCGGTGTTGACGAAGGCGTCGAGCTTCCGAAAGGGGAGCAGGGCCTCCGGGGTGATCTCCCTCAACTGGAGGAGGTAGGCCCTCTTCCCTCTCTTCTCCAGTTCTTCCTTCAACCTCAGGGCCAGGAGCTTACGCTCCTGCCCGCGCCTCCCCCCCAGTATGATGCCGAAGGTCTCGGCATCCTTCGCCATGCCGATCCGCAGGTACCTCTGCCTCAGGACCTTCTCCACCAGGGGCCCCATCTCCCTCACCTCCCCCATGAGGACGTCGAAGGCCAGGGTCCTCTTACCCGTTGCTAAGGCCACTCCCAGGGGATGGAAGTCGCCGCTGCCTATGAAGACGAAGGTATCGACCCTGTCTGCCACCTCCCTGGCGGCCTGGAAGGAGCACCCCAGCACCTGGCCAAGGTACCTGGCCCTGCCCTTGCCTCCCCCTATGTGGGCCTCTATCCCCTTCCCTTCCAGGAAGGCCCTCACCTTCTCCAGGGTGTGGAGGTGCTGGACCGTTGCCACCAGCCCGACCTTCTTCCCAAGCCTCCCGAGGTTCTGGGCCAGGAGGGGCAGCGGGTCTGCAGGGGATCGTACCTCGATGAAATGGACGGGCAGGGTAGTCCTCCCCGGGATGTGGGTGTGGCCGAAGTGGATGAGAGCTTGGACACCCAGGGGGGCCATGGCCTCGTCGGCCAGGTCACAGGCCCCGTAGCAGGGGTCGGCGGAGACGATGGCCTCGCAGCCGGCGTTCCTGAGGGCCTCGACCACCTCCACCGCCCGTTCCTTCAGCCCCTCCGGGAACTGGAGGCCCACCAGTTTGTAGCCCCTCTCTTCCACGATCCGGAGGGCCCTATCCAGGTCCAGGTCATACATCCCTCAGCACCTCCTCCAGGTCCTGGAGGAAGGACCTCACGTCCCTCTTGCGGACGTGGGGCATCACCACGAGCCTTATCTCCCCCTTCTTCGTCCTGGAAACCCGCCAGCCCCTCGCCTCGAGCCCCCTGGCCACGGCCCCGGGTCGTGGAGGGGCAAAGACGACGATGTTCATGGTCGGCTCCAGGACCGCCAGCCCCAACCCCCGGAGACCGCGGTAGAGCCCCAGGGCGTTCTCCATGCAGCCCCTGGCGACCTTCTCGTAGCCCTCCTTCCCCAGGTGCTTCAGGACCGCCAGCGTGGCGGCGGCGGAGGCCCCGCTCCGCGTCCCCGTGATGGTAGACTGCCTCCTCTGGGTGAGGTAAGGCGAGGGGGTCTCTATGTACCTGAGGATCTCCCTGTCCCTGAAGAGGATGCATCCTGAGCCGACAGGGGCGAGGCCCATCTTGTGGGGGTCTATGGTTATGGAGGCCACGCCGGGAAGGGAGAAGTCGAACCTGCCGAACTCGTACCCCGCGGACCTGAGGAAGGGGATAACAAATCCCCCGAAGGCCGCGTCCACATGCAGATGGATGTCCTTCTCCAGGACCAGCTCTGAGAGGGCCTCGATGTCGTCGACGGTCCCGTACTCCGTGGACCCTGCTACCCCCACGATGGCCACCGTCCTCTTCCCAGTCCTCCGCCTCACGTCCCCCACGTCTACGGTGTGGTCCGGATTTGATCTGGCCCTCACGAGGCGCAGCCCCAGGAGATCGGCTGCCTTCTCGATGGAGAAGTGGGCCGTATCGGGGACCACCACCTCCCGCCTCGCCCTGGCCCTGTTCCTGGCTGCCCAGAAGGCGGTGATGTTGGCCTCGGTGCCTCCCGAGACCACGTACCCCTTGGCCCTAGGCTCCCCCAGGAGGGTCCCCAGGAGCCTTATGACCTCCTTCTCCAGGGCCCTGGTGCCCGGGAAGAGGCCCGAGTCGCCCAGGTTCGACTCCAGGAAGAGGGAGTGGACCTCCTTGGCCCTGGGATGGGGTGAGGTGCACATGGAGCCGAGGATCCTGCCCTCCCGGTACTTGGAGTCCGTCTCCAGGGCCTTGGCCAAGATCCTGGATACCTCCCTCCAGGGCAGACCCGCTCTCTCCATGGAGAGAGATAAAACCAGGGCGTATTTAAAAAGATGCCCGACCCGAAGGCTACCCCTTCAGGCCCGCCTTCTCGAGCTTGGTGGCCAGGAGCTTCTCGTACTCGGCCCTGAGCTCCAGCACCTCGAGGAGGGTCTTGTAGAGGGCGTCCAGGTTCTCCAAATCCCTCTGGAGGCCCGCCAAGCCGTCTTCCCCACGGCTCCGGAGCTCCCTCGTCCGCCCTATGGCCGCATCTGCCAGGGGAGCGAACTCTCCCTTCCCTGCAGCCTTCGCCGGTTCTCTCGGGGGCGGGGCCTGGACCTCCTCCTCCGCCTCTTCCGATTCTGTGGGTCTGGTTTCGTGCTCCTTCGGAGCCGCAGGAGGGGGCGGAGCCTCTACAGGGGTGGGTGGGGATGGTAGCGGCTCTACCTCCCGTGGGGGCTCGGGCGGAGGGCCCAGCTCCTTGGCCAGGAGGGAGTCCACCACTCCCTTCTTTACCGCCTTCTTGATGTAAGCCAGGTCTATATTCCTCTTCAGGTAGGCCTCCTTCACCCTCCGCTCCTCCACAACCCTTACCCTCCGCCTGTCCCTCCCGACCCAATCTATGAGGCCGTCGCCATAGAGCGCCTCCAGGCACCGTTGGACCTTCAACTCTCCGAGGCCCAGCTCGCTCATGAGCTTCGCTACGGTGGCCTCCCCCTCCCTGGAGACGACCTCGTAGACCTTCTCCTTCTCCCCTTCGTCTATCTTCTGCTCCTTTCCCATGATGC
>JACQPM010000053.1 GCA_016207475.1 Methanobacteriota archaeon
ATCTTGTGGACTATGAGGGCCGTCTCCTGGACCTCACCCAGGAAGTCGCCGCCAGAGACCTGCTGCCCCTTCTTGGCCAGGGGTTTGAAGGTCCACTTAGCTTCCCTGTCGAGGGAGGGTATGTCCACCCCGCGGGTGATGAAGGTCCCGGTCTTGGACCTCACGACCTCGAGGGGCCTCTGGATACCGTCGAAGATCCCTTTCAGGATCCCAGGGCCCAGTTCTACGGAGAGCTGGAGGCCCGTCCCCAGGACCTTCTGCCCCGGGGCTATGCCGGCGGTCTCCTCATAGACCTGGATGGTGGCTGTGTCCCCAGCCAGCTCTATGATCTCCCCTATCAGCTTCTGCTCCCCCACCCTCACCACTTCGTACATCAGAGACCCCTTCATGCCCTTCGCGGTCATGACAGGCCCCGCTATCCTGGCTATAACACCTTCTGGCATCTCCACCACCTATCCAAACTTTATCTCTACGCCCACCGCCCTCTTTATCAGCTCTTTGATGGGATCCACCTTCTTCGCCATGGGCCCCTCCCGGTCGGGAATCTCCACGATGAGGGGCGTTATCCGCCCTTCGGTGATCCCTTCCATCTCGGCCCTTATCTCATCGGCGATCCTCTCGGTGAGTATGACGAGCCCCATCTCTTTATCTCCCACGAGTTCCCTGAGGAGGCCCACGGCCTCCTTGGGGGTCGAGACCTCGTGGGCATCCCTTATCCCCGCCAGCCGGAAGCCCGTGACTGTGGTGGCATCCCCTAGGACACTGATCTTCATGCCGATCCCTCGAAGAGGATCTTGGAGACCGCCGGCCTCAGGTCGTCCCGCAACCGCGCCAGACGGGTCTCGAAGGTGTTATTCACCTCCACCCGCCCATCCTCCGTCTTGACGATCACCCCGCCGGCCGCGCTTATCGTCTCGTTGGAGAGCTTCAACCCTTTGGCAACGGCCGGCAGGACCTCCTTCAGATGCTTCGCATCCTCCTTCCTCCCCATGACCACCAGACTACCGCTCCCCAGGGAAGCAACGGCCTCCTGGAGGAGGTTCTTCAGCACCGCCTGGTACTCCTTCCCCGAGGCGGCCTCTTTGAGCTTCTCCTCGGCCAGGCCGAAGGCCTCTTTTATCACCTCTTCCTTGGCATCGAGCTTCGCCTTCCGCTCCCGCAGCTTTGCGTTGGCCAGGATCCGCTGCCTCTCCTGCTCAGCCTCCCTCTCCCCCCGTCCCACGATCCCGGACCTTGTCTCAGCCGCCTTGCCCTCGGCCTCGGATATTATGGCCCTGGCTTTGCCCTCCGCCTCCCTTGTAAGGGCCTTGGCCTTGGCCTCCGTATCCTCCTCTATCCTGTGGATTATCTTCTCCACCTTGGAGTCCACTTCTCCCATGCCTGCGCCTCCTGCGGAGTTATCACTTGCCCAGGACCGACTTGACGATGTAATCTGCCGCCCGGTCCGTCTTCTTCCTCGCCTTCTCCTTTATCTTCCTCCCCTCTGCCTCTCCCGCTTTAAGGGTCGCGGCAGCCTCCTCCTCTCCCGCCCTCCTGGCCTTCGCAAGGAGCCCTTCTGCCTCGTCGCGGGCCTCCCTCTCGGACCTCTCCATGAGCTCAGAGGCCTTCCGCTTGGCTCCTTCCAGGAGCCTCTCGGCCTCCGACTGGGCCTTCTTGAGATCCTCCTCCGCCCCCCTCTCGGCCTTCTTTATAGTGAGCAGGGCTTCGATGACCATGGAACCACCGTTAGTGCATGAATAACAAGGGCTTATAAACTTTTCGTAATCACTCCACGAGGTACTGGACCATCCTGGCGTAGGCCGGGCGGGCGATGAAGACCCCCGACGTGGCGCCTATGATGGTGGTGAAGGCGAAGCCCTTGAGGGATGCCAGGCCCACGATGAAGAGGGGGATCATGGCTGCCGCGATGCACATCCAGGAGGACATGACGATGAAGAAGGCTGACTCGATCTTCTTCCTGATGGAGCGCTCCTTCTCCAGCAGGATCTCGTCTATTATAACGATCTGGTTGTCCACCCCCGTTCCCAGGGCAGCTATGATCCCTGCGATGGCCGGGAGGTCTATGTTCCAGTTGATGAGGGAGGCAAAGCCCAGGATGATGACGATCTCGCTGAAGCCCGTGATGAGGATCGGCAGGACGACCCGCGGCTCCCGGTATCTGAGGAAGATCACCAGGGTAACGCCAATGAAGGCCAGGATGCCAGCCAGGATGGCGTTCCTGGCGAAGCCCTCCCCCAGGGTGGCCGAGATCCCGTAGCTGCCCACCACGTTCACCTTTATGGGGAGGGCCCCTGACCTGAGGATGACCTCCACCCTCTTGGCCTCCTCCCTATCCCTCTCGTCCCTCCCGAGCTCCAGGACCAGGGCCTTGACGACCTGCCCCCTGATCAGCTCCTCCCTCAGGCTGTCGCCTATGGGGGCGCTGTTCACCAGCCCCGAGCGCTCGAAGGCCACCTCCCTGATCCCTGCCCCCGTGCTATTCAGGGCCGCAGATATCTTCTTTTTGCCGTCCTCGCCCAGGTCCTCCAGGGTCTGGTCTAGGTTTATCTCTGTCGTGGCCCCTGCCAGCCCCTTTGTGGCATTGACCTTCCCACTATAACCAGCGCTCTCCAGGGCCCCTTCCGCCCCTTCCAGGGGCCTCTCGGAGTTGACCTTCACCCTCGTCCCCTCGTCCAGGTACATGTTCACCCTGTCGAAGTCCGTGGCCTTCGCCACGTCCCTGAACCTCTCGGCCGCCCCCTCCGTGAGGGTGAAGGGGACCTCCCAGCTGCCTGTGGAGGGTTCCTTCCGGAAGCTCTCCACCCGGGTCAGCTCGTCCCCGGTGAAGGCGGTGACATTCCCTATCCTCACCATGAGCTGCCCTGGCTTCCCTATCACCTTCTCGGCCTCTTCTGGGGGTATGCCGGCGATCTCCACGATGATGAACTCGTTCCCCCAGCCCCGGACCCTTATGTCCCTGACGGCGAAGACCCCCCTCAGCCGCTCGTCCATGATCTTGGTGACCTGTTCCATCTCGCCTGGGGTGAGGGGCCTCTCTGCCTGGATCTGGATTATGGAGCCCCCCTGGAGGTCGAGGCCCGTGGAGATCCCCTTGAAGGTGATCAGCACCAGGGAGACGAGGACGAAGCCCAGGAGGAGCTTTATCCGCCCATCCTCCAACATCCTCTCGGGCCGCGCCTTGGCCGCCTTGGTCCCCTTTTCTCTCTTGACCATCTAAGCCCTCTCCAGGTACATCTGCAGGATCCCGGCGTTCTGGATCCAGGTGTTGATGGCGTCTGCCACCATCCCTATGAGGATGACGGATGCGATCTCCTTGAGGATGGAGGAGGTGGAGACCAGGAAGAGGATTCCCACGGCCACGATGGTCGTGGAGTTCATCGTGAGGCCCGTCTTCATGGCGCTCAGGGTCTTCTCGTTTATATTGCCCCCCCTCTTCGCCAGGAGGCGGGTGGTGAGGAGGATGTCCGTGTCCACGGAGTAACCTATGAGGAGGAGGAGGGCGACGAGGGAGCCCGAGGATAGCTCCAAGCCCAGGAGTATCATCACCGCCAGGGTGGTGATGATGTCGGAGAAGGCCGAGAGGACTACGGCTAAGGAGGGGACGAAGGTCTTGAACCTGAGGAATATGACGACGGCCATGAAGAGGAAGGCGAAGAGGACCGCCTTGACCGCCTGCTCCAGGAAGGCCTTCGACAGGGAGGGGCCCACTGACCGGAGGCTTATGCCTTCGGCCTTGATCCCCCTGCCGAGGAGGAAGTTCTTCACCTCTTCGCTCTCCTCCCCTCTCAGGAACTTGTCTATCTGGATGTTGGCCCCTACGGTCTCCCCCGAGAGGTCCTTTATGGCCGTGACCTGGACCCCGAAGCCGAAGCGCTCCTTCAGGTCCCGCTCCATCGCGGGGCCTTCCTGGACGCCGTAGGCGGTGATCAGGGTGCCGCCCTTCATCTCGACGCTCATGGGTATGGTCCCGGCGCGGTAGTGGACCCCGATGACCAGGAGGGAGGCCAGGAGCATGAGGACCGGGAGGATCATAAGATTTTTTAGGTTCAGTTGAGAAAGGTCCATTGGGTCACCGGGCCATGGAAAGGTGAGAAGAAGGGATATAAATCCTTTGGGGTATCGTGGGGGAGGCGAGGGGCGGCGGCGTGATACTTGATAGGGCCCTAGCCCAGGAAGTCCGCCAGCGAGACCTGCTTGGCCCCGTCGTTGTCGAAGACTGAGCTGATGGACATCTCTAAAATCTTTATGCGCTGCTTCAGGTAGTCGTCCAGCCGGTACCGCTCGATCATCCCCTTGGTGACCTCCAGGTACTTGGCCACGGCACCCCTGGAGACCGTCAGAACGAGCTTCCCGTTGCACCGACGACATTTCCCGGTCAGGGGGACCCGGCGGTACTTGGCGTTGCAGTCCACGCACCGGATCGTCTGCTTGGAGAAGGTCCTCAGGTTCCCGGCCAGGTCCGGCAGGAGGTGACCCTCGATGACCCGCTTCGCCACGTCCCGCTCGTCCACGGCCCTTATCTTGGCGGCCAGGTCGAGCTGGTGTTGGACCTTCTCGGTCATGGCCCCCAGGGTCTTGTAGGCGCTGATAGTGGGGCCCATGGCGATGTCGGTGGTGCTGTGAGTGAACCGGAAGCCGTAGTACTGCTCGGGCCTGCCTATCCTCTCGCCGACGGTCTCGATGAGCCTCGCCACCTCCTGGGGCTTGGCGTACCGCAGGGTGGCCTCGTAGAAGGCCAGAGGATATTCTTCCACGATGTCCATGTTGTGGGCCTCGTCGTCCACCTCCCGGGGGTCGAGGCGGATGGTAAGGACGAGGGGCGCGTCCATCTTCCCGCCCCGGCTGCTGGGGAGGTAGGCCCTGGAGAAGTTGAGGAGGGCGTCCATGAGGAGGAAGATGGAGTCCTCGTCCCCGTCGCAGTTCCTCCGCTTGGCGGCGTGGAAGTATGGGTGGGCGTAGCCCACGCTCGCCCCTGTGAAGCCCACGATCCGCCCCAGGATGGCGGCAGAGGTATGGGGCGCCAGGCCCAGGACCAGGTGCCCCAGGAGGTCCTCCCTCTTCTCGGCCCTGTAGTAGGGCTCCTGCCCATAGACCTTGACCAGGAGCTCATCGACGAACTTGGAGACCCTGAAGAGGTACCCGGCCCCGTCCTTGGGGAGGAGGATGTCCTGGCACTTCAGCTCCACCACCTGGTCCAGAGACTCCAGGGGTGCCCCCCTGTAGTCTCTCTCGTAGCCCAGGGCCCGGAGCCGCTCCACTGCCACGCCTATCTCCCTGGGCTTGAAGTGGGTGAGGGGGACGTCCGTGGCGTCGAACCGGGCGGTACCGTCCTTGAAAACATAGACCTCGTGCTTCGAGCGGAGGATGCCCTTCTCCAGGGCCTCGGGGATCTTCGGGGCCGAGGTCATCCCGATGACGCCCTTCAGATCCTTGGGGGTGTCGCCGACGGCGTATATGGCGCCCTCCAGGGCCTCCCGCACGTCCACCTCCCGCTTCTCGAAGTAGTTGGCGGGGGAGCCGCAGGCCCGGCAGCTCTCCTCGTCGGAGGGATGGCCAGAGGTGCAGACCCTCTTTAGCCTGGTCTCTCTACCGCACCGGGGGCAGAGGGTCTTGTAGGTCACCTCCTTGCAGGAGGCGCATTCCCTCCTGGCCACCTCGACCTCGACCTTTCCCTTCTTGGCGGCCGCCTTCTTCACGTCCCGCGTGCGCCCCCCTGCCTGGCCCACTGGGAAGAGGACGTTCACGGCGGGCTGCATCCTCCGCTCCCGGGCCTTCTCTGGGCGGCCCATGCGGGCCCCGATATATGTCCTGGCC
>JACQPM010000056.1 GCA_016207475.1 Methanobacteriota archaeon
CCTTGGGGTTGTAGTCCGTCCCGATCAGTATGGCCAGGTCCACGAGCTGCTCCCGCGTGATCTCCAGCTCCTTGAGGACCCTCTCCAGGTGGAGGATCTCGGGCTTGACCTCCACGTAGGCGTTCCGCCGGGGGATCTTCCTCTTCCCAGATATCGTCAGGTTCCTCACCAGCCTGGGGGCCCCGAAGAGGAGGGAATCGTAGTCCTGGGAGCCAGCGGCCCAGACCTCACCCTTCATGGCCATGTGGGCCGCCTGGGCCTCCCCCTCCGAGGGCGCCTGGACGCATGGTATGCCCAGGTAGCCCAGAAGTTCATTGGAGTCGCTGAGCATGGACTCGTTGAGGCTGGCCGACTGCATGGCCTTGGTCTTGGCCAGCTCATACCGCTCCTCATCCAAAGCGCGCCGCCATTCCACGGCGGCGCGCTCCCTCGCCTCCCGCCGCACCTCCGTCGTCCGGCCCTTGAGCCTGGGGGGTCTTCCATCAAATACATAAACGGGCTTGATACCGAACTCCAGGAGGTTCAGGTTGCGATAGAAGAGGCCCGAGAGGTGGCTCGTCACCCTCCCCCGGGAGTCCATGAGGAGCTCCCCCGTGGGCTGCCTGATGATGGAGAGGAACTGGTAGAGGGAGTTGAGGGCGTCTATGGCGATGCGCTTCCCCCCCATGGCCTCGAACTCCAGGGAGCTCGGGGCGAGGAGGTCCGTCAGCTGTACGCCCATGCCATTACATATGCCAAGCCCCTATATAATTTGGAAGGGCCTGACAAATTTTATATATTGCCGCCTGGCCTCATTAGAGAGATGTGAGCCTCCCCACCCTCCTCTTCCAGGCCGTCTACTTCTTTTTCCCTGCCTATGTGGCCAACACCGCCGCCTGCATCCTCGGCCACGGGAGGCCGCTGGACCTGGGCAGGCATTTCATCGACGGCAAGCGGATCCTGGGCGACGGGGTCACCGTCAGGGGCTCCCTGGCCGGCGTCCTCTGCGGGACGGTGGTGGGCCTCGCCCAGGCGGACTTCGATATCGGCTCCACCGCGGCCCAGGCGGGCTTCCTCCTCTCCCTGGGGGCCATCGTGGGCGACGGGGTGGGGAGCTTCATCAAGCGGAGGCTCGGCATGCCGAAAGGCGCCCCGGCGCCTCTCCTGGACCAGCTGAACTTCGTGGTGGGAGGACTCGCCTTTGCAAGGCTCGTCCTCCCTTTCGGCACCCCTCCCATGGAACCCATCACCATCGCCGTCCTCTTCGTCGTCACGCCTATAGGCCACCTCATGATCAACAAGACGGGCTACCAGCTCAAGCTCAAAGACGTCCCCTGGTGACCCATGGCATCGAAAGCTCTCCTGGAAGCCCTCCGGCGGAAGGCTGTGAGGAGGGGCGACTTCACCCTGGCCTCGGGGAAGAGGAGCGACTACTACATAAACATGAAGGAGGCATATACAGACCCAGAGGTCCTGAGGATCATAACCAGGGAGATAGCAAGGCTGCTGAGGGATACGAAGATGGACAGGATAGCGGGGGTGGCGGTGGGGGGCGTGCCCCTGGCCACGGCACTGAGCCTGGAGCTTGGGGTGCCATTCCTCATCGTCAGGAAGGAGCGGAAGGGGTACGGCACCGACGTGGAGGTGGAGGGGAGCTTGAGAGAAGGAGAGGAGGTGGTGCTGGTGGAAGACGTGACGACCACGGGGGGTTCCGTCCTGGCGGCCGCAGAGGCGCTGGAACGGAAGGGTGGTAGGTGCCGACGGGTAGTGGTAGTGGTGGACCGCCTCGAAGGGGCGAGAGAGGCCCTCGGGGCGCGCGGGATAGAGCTGATACCCCTGACTACAGGGGAGGAGTTGATGAGAGCATGATGACGATACCTTCGGCCCTCTTGAAGTTACTGGGCATCCTCCTGGTCATGATAGGACTGGCCGGTGCCGCCTCCGGCATCCTGGCTGTGAAGCTCGTCTACGAGTACAACATCGAGGCCGCGACCACGACCTCCATCAAGGAGTCCATCTCCGAGGCCACCTCCGACATGGAGACCAACAGGAAGGATATCAATAGTTCCCTCTTCGATGCCACGAAGAACCTGGGGAAGGCCTCCACCAGCGCCATAGTGGCGGGGGAGAAGACGGGCTCCGCCTCCGAGGCCCTGAAGGCGGCCTCCGGCGACCTAGCCAACGCTGCAAACAGCGTCAGGGTCGCCTCCACTTCCAACAAGGAGGCAGCCCGGGACCTGAGGGACGGGGCCCAGTCCCTGAGGGCCTGGTCCGAGATCTTCCGCCTCAACGGGAGCGAGCTGCCCGGAAAGGCAACCTTCCAGTTCGCCGCCGATCGCATGACATCGGCCGGCTCGAAGCTCGAAGACTCTGGAGCCAAGCTGGAGGCAACGGCCTTGAACATGGACAGGACCGCCTCCAACATCGATACCGCCTCCATCAGGTTCAAGGAGTCTTCCACTGAGCAGAGGGGGATGGGGTCCAGCCTCAACCAGTCCAGAAGCGATATGGATAGGCTGAGGGGACCGTTGGACGACTTCGTAGCCGATGTCACGGTCCCCCTCCGGGAGTCCGTCAACGGGGTAGAGGCCCTCATTGGACTCACCCCGAGCATAAAGCTCCTGGGCTACGGTATCCTGGCCTACCTCATCATCCTCCACCTCATCATCCTGGGGGTCGGGCTTGCCATAATAATCATCGAGACGAACCTCTTCTATACCGAGGAGTGATAGGGTAGATGCGGGTCCTCCTGGTCGGAGGGGGCGGAAGGGAGCACGCCATCGCCGAGGCCCTGGCCAGGGGCGGGGCCGAGCTGTACGCCGTCATGAGGAACAGGAACCCCGGCATAGCCAGGCTCTCCAGGGAGTTCCTCCTGGCCGATGAGACGGACGGCGGGAGGGTGGCGGGCTTCGCCAGGAGAATCGGGGCAGAGATGGCGGTGATAGGGCCCGAAGGTCCGCTGGCCGCGGGCATCGTAGACGCCCTGACGGGAGAGGGTATACCCACCGTGGGGCCGACCAAGCGATTGGCGCAGATTGAGGCCTCCAAGGCCTTCATGCGGGGGCTCATGGCCAGGCACAGGATACCGGGCTCCCTGAGGTACGGCGCCTTCTCTGGCCTCTCCGAGGCCTTGGACTTCCTGGAGCGCTTCGACGGGCCCGTGGCCATAAAGCCCTCGGGGCTCACGGGGGGGAAAGGGGTGAAGGTGGTGGGGGACCAGCTCAAGGACCTGGAGGAGGCGCGGGACTACCTGCGGGAGGTGATGGAGGGCGGGATAGGCGGGGGCGAGGTGGTGATAGAGGAGAGGGCCGAGGGGGAGGAGTTCACCCTCCAGGCCTTCGTCGACGGGAGGCGGGTGGTGCCAATGCCCCTCGTCCAGGACCACAAGAGGGCCTTCGAGGGGGACACTGGGCCCAACACGGGGGGGATGGGGGCCTACTCCGATGCCAACGGGCTCCTCCCCTTCCTGGAGGCGGGGGATAGGAAGGCCGCGGAGGATATCATGAAGGCTGCGATAGCGGCCCTCAGGGCCGAGACCGGTGAGGAATACCGCGGAATACTCTACGGTCAGTTCATGCTGGGGAGGGAGCTGAGGCTGATCGAGTTCAACTGCCGCTTCGGGGACCCGGAGGCCATGAACGTCCTCTCCATCCTCAAGACCAACTTCGTCGAGGTCTGCCGGGGGATCGTGGACGGGCGCCTCCGGGATGCTGTCTTCGAGCCGAAGGCCACGGTCTCGAAGTACGTGGTCCCCCAGGGGTACGGGCTGAAGCCCATGAGCGGGAAGAGGATCTTCGTGGACGAGGAGCGGATCAGGAGGGAAGGCGCCCGGCTCTACTACGCCGCCGTGAACGAAGATGGCGGCGCCGTCTACACGACCTCCTCCAGATCGGTGGGGGTGGTAGGGGTCCACGAGACCATAGCCGGGGCCGAGAGGATCGCCGAGAGGGCCATGGCGGGGATAAGGGGCGAGGGTATATACCACAGGGCCGACATAGGAACGGAGGCCCGATTAGGACGGAAGATCCGGAAGGCGCTATGAACCTCATCTCCATACTGGACCTGAAGGATTGGAAGGCGGTACTGGACGACGCCAGAAAAATGAAGAGGGCCCATCCCTTGACCTACTTGCGGCAGAGGACCCTGGGCCTCGTCTTCGAGAAGGCCTCCACCAGGACGAGGGTCTCCTTCGAGGTGGCCATGACCCAGCTCGGCGGCCACGCCATATACCTGGACTGGAAGAGCTCCCAGCTGGGGCGGGGGGAGAGCATCAAGGACACGGCCAGGGTCCTGGGGCGTTATCTGGACGGCGTAGTCATGAGGGCCAGGTCCCACCGGGACGTGGTGGAGCTGGGCAGCCACGCGGCTATACCGGTGATAAACGGCCTCTCCGACCTGGAGCACCCCTGCCAGGCCCTCGCGGACCTCTTCACCATAAGGGAGAGGGAGAAGGGCTTTGGAGGCGTGAAGCTGGCCTACGTGGGGGACGGGAACAACGTCTGCAACTCCCTCCTCCTGGGCTCGGCCATGGTCGGCATGGACATGGTCGTGGCGACCCCAAAGGGCTACGCGCCGCCCAGGGATATAGTGAACAGGGCAAAGAAACTGGCTGCTAAAACCGGCTCAAGGGTGGAGCTCCTCAGGGACCCTGCCAAGGCCGTGGAGGGGGCGGACTACCTCTATACGGACGTCTGGGTCTCCATGGGGCAGGAGAAAGAAGAGGCTGAAAGGATGAGGGCCTTCCAGGATTTCCAGGTGAATAGAAAGCTCGTCGAGCAGGCTGGAAATCCGCTCATCATGCACTGCCTCCCGGCCCACCGGGGGCTGGAGATCACCGACGATGTGCTCGACGGCAAGCGCTCCATCGTCCTGGACCAGGCTGAAAATCGCCTCCACGTCCAGAAGGCGCTGCTGGTGTATCTCTTGAAGAGGAATAAGTCGGAAAGATAACGGCAGAACAAGAGTTTCTGGGTAAAATTATAAGTCCCCTGGATACTATGAATTTTGAGGTGGCTAGTACATATGATAGAAAATGAGCGATGTACCCAAAAGTGATATATACGCATTGCGGATATGAACGAGTTAAGTGAAATGCTCGCTCGCCGCCAGAGATATTTAAAGATTCAGAATAAAATTATGGGGTGATAAACATTAGAAATATGAGAGAAAAACTCAAAATAAAAATCGGTGAAGAATTCAAGCCAGCATCACAATTTAAGAAGCTCTATTACATCTATGTGGTGTTAGCGATTCTTGTTGGTATTTTGACATGGTATCTTCCCGTGTTGCTTTTCGCTCCGTTCGAAGTAAAACTTGGTATTTCGATACCAATTTTAGCTATTCTGATTTCCGTAGCTTACTGGATTCCGAAATATTATGATACGATGGCCTACAAACTTACTGAAAATGAAATTGTATGGTGGAGAGGAGTATGGTTCAAGAACACGGGAATTGTTCCTTACAACAGGATAACCAATATTGACATAACTCAAGGTCCTATTTCAAGGAAACTCGGGATTGCCGCTCTTAAAATTCAAACTGCAGGTTATTCTGGGCAATACGCCAGAGCTGAAATAAGAATAGAAGGAATGGAACAATTTGAGTATTTAAGGGAGTTGGTAATGGGCTTTGTTAAAGGTAAAAAGCCTGTAGCAGTAGAAACTTATGAGGAAGAAAACATTGATTTAAAAATTCTTAATGAATTAGTCAAGATACGAGAACTGCTGGAGAAATCTTCGGAAAATTGATGGGAATGTATACACTTAAGGCGGCGCGCTCGCACTCTCACAACCTTCGGGTCACTTAACAGCGGGTATACGGTTCGCTATCGCTCACCCAAACCCTTACGGGCTTCGCATACCGCAAAACGTTAGGCGAAATTGGCCCAATGTGAATAAATGAGAGGAAGAAGAGTTAGGAAAGGTAATCCATATCTCTCTTGGCTTAAAGCTAAGAACTTCTCCCTAAGAAATAGATCGCACCCGTTATCGCAACTATGACGAGGATCACCAGCCACCAGTAATCCCTCTCCATCTGAGCCGCCTAGAGCAGCCTCGTCACCTGGACGACCTCGACCCCGCCGACGCCCTTCACCTGCCGCAGGGCCTCCTCCAGCTTCTCCGTGGCCCCTTCCGCGTCGTCCATCACGAAGGAGGGCTTGAGGGCCACGAGGCCGAAGGCTATGGGCTCCTTCTCGACGCCGTTGAACCGGGCCTCCCGGAGTTTCTTTATCTCTGTTTCCATCGAGGCCAGGTTGGTCCCCGCGTCCTCGGGCATCACCTTCAGGGTGACCAGGACCTCGGCCATCAGGGGCCCTCGTAGCCGCACTTGCAGTTGTACTTCTTCCCCAGGATCCTGCACCGGGCACAGCGGCCGACAACCTCGCCGCACTCCGGGCAGGGGAGCTTGACGGACCCAGCGCCTATCGTGACATAGGCGCCGCAGGAGATGCACCGTAGCTTGTCGGTATAGGTTGCAGACTGGGCTTCCATATCGATCACCATAGAAAAAAGGCTAGAGGTAGGGCTTTATCTTGGCCTCGATCTGCTCCTTGGGAACAGCGCCGATCAGCTTGTCCACGACCTTCCCCTCCTTGAAGATCATCAGGGTTGGGATGCTCATGACGTTGAAACGGGATGCAGA
>JACQPM010000014.1 GCA_016207475.1 Methanobacteriota archaeon
ACCCCCTTCACCGTCTCCACGGAGGTCGAGACGATCTCCGGGTCCGCCTTTGACACGGCCATGCCCGTCCCTATGAGGGCGGGCGGTTCCACGGCCACGGCGTAGGGGTGGAGCGCAGCCGCGGTGGCGCCGACCCTCACATTGTTGGCGCAGACGATGGCGAGGAGGCCGATGGACTTGGCCCTCTCCACCGCCTCATCGACCTCCGCCAGGAGGATGTGGTGCTCCGAGTGATTTAGGAGGGTCCCCTTCCCCCCACCGGCCTTTATCCCTTCCAGGACCGTATATCCCGTCTTGGGGCCCGGCTCGAAGCGGTCCGCGTGCTGGGCGAAGCAGGGTATCTCCACCTGCCTGGCGATCCAGCTCAGGTCCTGGACCTGCGGGCATATGGAGATGCTCGTACCCGTCTCCCCGGCCACCGTCTGGCAGGTCCTGGCCAGGGCGAGGCCCCGCTCCCCTGCCGACTCGCCGTAGGCCTTGAAGTTGATGACTATCAGAGGAGGCTTCATCGTGCCTCCTAGGGGACCTTCTCGAACCTGTCCTCGAGCTTCCTGAGGACGTGGGGGAGGGTGGTGTACTCCATCTCCTCCGCCGAGAGGCGGTGGGGTTCGAAGGGGCCGTGCCTCCTCATGTAATCCGCGATCTCCTGGGCCTTCTGCCTGGCGAGGTCGTAGGCCGGGTCGTCGAACATGTCGGCGGGGCCCACCAGCATGCCGTTGTTCATCTGGAAGCCGGCAGCTATTACCCTGGGGGGTCCGTCGAAGCGCGTGCACCTGGCCTGGGAGAAGGCGACGGGCATGAGGGGGCCGTTGTGGGACCCCCGCATCCAGCCGCTCACCAGGTGGGGGAAGGCGAAGGGCTCCAGGACCTCTCCCAGGGCTGGAAGACCTGCCTGGGCCCTCACCAGGGCCACGGGGTCGTCCTTGCCCACGTACTCGCCAGCGATCTGGTAGAGCTTCTCGGTGCTCACCACGGCCACGGGCTCGTCCTTGGGAATCTTGTGCCCGGCCTTGGGGAAGATCCTCTTTATCACGTAGCGGCTCTTGGCGCCTATGAGCGCCAGTAAGGCATAGCTCTCCTCGGGGGTATCCAGGAAGACCCTCTTGTGCTCCATGATGTCCCAGACCTCGAAGCGGTAGCCCATCGAGCAACTGGAGTCTATGACGAGGCCGGCGGTGTTGAAGGGGTCGGCGAAGATCTTGTACATGGGCAGGTTGAAGGCCCCTGGCTCGGTCTTGTCCATCATGAAGGCCACTACGGGCTCCGCCTTCCGCTCCTCGAACTCCATCTCCGCCACCCCGGGGCCCATCCCCTTGATGTTACCTGAGAAGGCGTCCTTGAGGAGGTCCTGCCCGGCACCGTAGAGCTTCAGCCCCTTGGCCACCTTCGTGCCCGCCTCGAAGGCCCTCCAGGCGACGCCGTGGACATCGCAGTTGTCGACGCCCCTCTCGTGGCTCATGAGGAGCTGGAGGTCGTCGCCGCATGCCATAACACGGTAGTCCTTTATCAGCCCCCCTTCGACACCCTTCCTCATATGCTTCTTGGCCTCCTCCACGAGGTCGGGGTGCATACCGGAGTGGCCAGGGTAGCCACCCACGTCGGCCTTTATCAGGGTAACGGTCGTCTTGCCCATATCAGCCTTCCTCCTACGCCGGTAGTCGCTGAGGGAATGTTAACATCATTTCGATATTTGCGCAGCCCTTCTGGTCCAGGCCTTGGGTTGATAGACACAGTAGGGCTCCTCGGCCAGATGATCCCCTGTGCCGGCGTAGGCCCTGGCCCTGCACCCGCCGCATGCCACCTTGTACTCGCAGAGGCCGCACTTCCCCTTCAGCTTCCGCCGGTCCCTGAGGTCCAGGAAGAGCCCGGCGGACTCCCAGATCTCCCGGAAGGGCTTTTCCCTTATATTCCCGGCCTTGACCGGTAGGTAGCCGCATGGGTTCACGTCCCCTGTCCGCGATATGAAGCAGAAGCCGGTCCCACCCAGGCAGCCCGAGCCCGAGGCGTCCAGGCCGCTCCGGCCAGGGGTCGGATCTATACCTTCCTCCAGGGCCCTCTGGGAGAGGACCCTCACGTAGTGGGGGGCGCAGGTGGCCTTCATGTGGATCCCGCCTTTCTGGGCCCCGTACATCCATCTCAGGACCCCCTCGTACTCCTCTGGGGAGATCTCCTCGTCCTCGATGGCCTTGCCCCTGCCGGTGGGTACCAGGAGGAAGATGTGGTGGGCCACGGCGCCAAGCCTCACGGCCAGGTCCGCTATCTCCTGGAGCTGGCCCATGTTCCTGCTGGTGACGGTTGTGTTGATCTGGAAGGGAAGGCCGGCCACCTTGCAGGCCTCGATCCCTCGCATGGCCTGGTCGAAGGCCCCCGGTACGCCCCGGAAGCCGTCGTGCTCCCCCGAGTAGGCGCAGTCGATGCTGATGCTCACCCTCTTAATCCCGGCCTCCACCAGCCGCCTGGCTACCTCGGGGGTCACCAGGGTGCCGTTGGTCCCCAGGACGACCTTCAGCCCCTTCCCGGTGGCGTAGCTGGCGATCTCGTACACATCCGCCCGCACGAGGGGCTCCCCACCCGTCAGGATGATGATGGGGCTGGCGAAGGTGACGATGTTGTCGATGGTCTTCTTGATCTCTTCTGTGGTGAGCTCCTGGTCCCCCTGCTCCATGGAAGCCGAAGCCCTGCAGTGGATGCACTTGAGGTTGCACCGCCCGGTGAGCTCCCAGGCTATGAGCCTGGGGAGGAAGGTCCTCTCTCCCATATATCTCCGAAAGGAAACCCTACCGTCAGACAGGGGGCTGAAAAGGTTATACGCCCCGAGGACAATCGAATAGCATGGACAAGGCTCTGAAGGTCCTGCGGATGCTGGAGAGGATGGGCCGGGAGCACTTCGTCCCGTCCATCGGCCCAGTCAAGGGGGAGGTCCTGGCCGGGGTCATCAAAAAATATAAGCCGAAGAATGTCCTGGAGATAGGGACCCTCTTCGGCTACTCCGCGATCCTGATGGCCAGGCTCCTCCCCGAGGACGGGAGGGTCGCGACCCTGGAGATAGACGAGGGCGCAGCCAGGACCGCCAGGAGGAATATAGAGGAGGCGGGCCTCTCCCAGAGGGTGGAGGTGATTGTAGGAGACGCCCTGGAGACGATCCCGGGGCTCCGGGAAGATTTTGATCTGCTCTTCATCGACGGGACCAAGGAGGAGTACCTGGGGTACCTCAGGCTGGCAGAGAGGAACCTGGGGAAGGGCGCTGTCGTGGTGGCCGACAACGTGGGCATCTTCGGGGAGCAGATGCTGGACTACCTCGATTACGTGAGGAACTCGGGCCGGTACAGGAGCGAGACAGTGAAGGTCCCCCTGGAGTTTACTGAAGATGTTGAAGATGCCATGGAAATAAGCGTCAAGACCTGGGAGGGGTGAACTCTACCGCTCTATCGTAACCTTCTCCATCCTGTCCCCTGCCCTCAGGGAGCGGACGACATCCATGCCCGCGGTCACCTTCCCGAAGACCGCGTAATTCTCGTCCAGGAAGTGGGCAGGCGCCAGGGTCACGTAGAACTGGCAGGAGGCGCTGTTGGGGTCCTGGGAGCGCGCCATGCCCACGGCCCCCTCGATGTGCCTGAGCTCTGGATGAATCTCCAGTGGGATGGTCTTTTCGGAGCCGCCGGTCCCGTCCCCCTGCGGGTCCCCGCCTTGGATCACGAACCCGGGCTCGTACCTGTGGAAGGTGAGGCCATTGTAGAAGCCGGACTCCGCGAGCCCGATGAAGTTGGCGGTGGTTATTGGAGCCTTTTCAGTGTAAAGCTCGAATCTAAACCTGCCTTTATTCGTTGCTATCGATACAACGGGGTTGCTCACAGTTGACTCCTCCTTTAACTACCGGCCCCAGCCCTGGTTCGACTGCACGAACTTGTAGTAGCTGCACGCCGGCACGTTGATGTTGTAGGTCTTCTGCGTCCCGTCCGCGTAGGCCACCTGGAGTGCGTAGTTCCCGGGCGCGATGGGCTGGAACGTCCGCGAGTTGGTGAACGGCCCCCACCACAGGTTGCCTGTGCCAGGACCGCTGAGCCAGAACGTGTTCTGCGAGTAGGAGTAAGGGCCCGAGATCGAGACCTGGAGCCACTCTTTCCCGCACTGCTTGCCACCTCCTCCACCGGTACCGCCGTAATTCGGGTTCCGCACAGTGATGTGTCCAGTCGCGGACGCGCCCATCATGTTTCTCGGTCCGCCCTCGCCACCGCCAGACGTCGGTGCCGGGAGCGAAGCTAACATCGCGATGATCGTCACGCTTGCTTTTTGCCTCGTGCCAATGCTTTTGGGAGCCGTGTACGTCGCGGTGCAGCCGTTGATAGATAGCTTGCCACCGTAACTGTCGCTCAGCTTCCATGTCAGGAGCGCACCTGACGGCAGATCGTTCGAATAAGTGGAGGGGTTGTACTTGACGACCTCGACCTGCATCTCGGTCCGGTCACCCGTGTTGATTGTGCTGGAGTAGGCAAGACCAAAGCCCTGTCCGACAACGCGCACGGCTCCGCCCTCGGAACCAGCTCCGCACTGCACCGTGACGTTCTCTCCTTCGACTCCGTGCTCCGGTTCACGCTGGACTTCGTCCTTCCCTACTTTTCTCAGTGTAACTCGCCCTAGGTCTCTTGGAACCTCACGCTCGAGTTTTACCCCGGTTTTTGACTCAAGGTTATCCTCAAACTTG
>JACQPM010000072.1 GCA_016207475.1 Methanobacteriota archaeon
GACGTCTTCGTCTGCGAGGCCATAAAGAGGCACAAGGCCCTCTTCGCCATGGAGACCAGCGCCCACTACTTCCTGCCCAGCTTCTATATCTTCGACGACCCGGTCCTCATGACCCTCCAGCTGACCGAGATCCTGGCCAAGGGGAAGGAGAGGCTATCGGAGCTGGTAGATGCCATACCCAGCTACCCCACCCTCACCGAGAATCTCCAGTGCCCGGACGAGGTGAAGTTCCAGGTGATGGAGGGGATAATAAAGGGGTGCAAGGCGAAGGGCTACAGGCTCGATCTCACGGACGGGGTCAAGCTCCTCTTCGATGACGGCTGGGCCCTCCTCAGGCCGTCCAACACCAACCCCCTCATAAGGGCGGCGGTGGAGGCCGAGACCGAGGAGCGGGCTGAGGCCCTTTTAGCTCTGGTGAAGAAGGAGTTCAGAAGGGCCCTGGAGAAGAAGAAAGGATGAGGAAGGACCTCCTTCTTCTCCTCCTCTGGCTCAGCTACATCGTGAATTACGCCAACCGCCTGAGCATCTCCCCCGCCCTCCCGGCCGTCTCCCTTGACCTGGGCCTCAGCAACACGGAGGCGGGGCTCATCATGTCGCTCTTCTTCGTCTCCTACACCATTATGCAGCTCCCGGCCGGGGTGATAGCGGACCGCTTCAACCCCCTCAAGGTCCTGGGGGTGGGATGCATGGCCTATTCTCTACTCGGTGGCTCTTTCGCCCTGGCCAGAAGCGCCGCCCAGGCCTACGTGAGCCGCTCCCTCTTCGGTCTGGCCCAGGCCTTCGGCTGGGTCCCCAGCGTGGCCGCCATCTACAGGCTCTTCCCCGGGGCCGGTATGGGCAGGACCGTGGGCCTCTTCACCTCCGCTCTCGCGCTGGGCCCCTTCGTGGGGGGGGTCCTGGCTTCCGCCATCCTCAGGCAGAGGAGCTGGCATTATGCCTTCTATATACCAGCCCTCGTGGGAGTGGCCTTCTCCCTCCTCTTCCTGTACCTCACCCGGGACGTGAAGCTCGAGGAGGTGAGGGAGGGGAGCACCGCCGAGGGATGCCGCATGGTCTTCAGGGAGAGGAATATCTGGTTCCTCTCGGGGGCCTACTTCTCCCTGATATACGTATACTGGGGGGCCCTCTCCTGGATACCCTCCCTCCTATACCACCGGGGGTTTGAGCTGGAGGCGGCAGCCTTCTTCGGCCTCTCCTGGACCCTCCCGGGACTCGTCTCCCAGCCCCTAGGGGGCTCCATAGCCGATAGGCTGGGGAGGAGGAAGCCCTACCTCATAGCCGGGGCCCTGATATCGCAGGCGGGGGTCTTCGCCGCCCTCGCCTTGGGGAACCGACCCCTGCCTCTCATCTTCCTCCTGGGCTTCCTGGTCCTCCTCCCCTTCGCTGCCATCTTCACCCTACCGGTGGAGATATTGACGCCCAAGGTGGCCGGGACCTGCGCCGGCTTCCTGAACACGGTCAGCCACCTCGGCGCCATTCTGGCGCCCATAGTCTTCGGCCTGGTCCTGGACCTGACGGGAGACTTCACAAAGGCCCTTTTCTCCTTCATACCGATCTGCATCCTCGGAGGGATATCGGCGGCCATGATAAGGCTGAAGTAGAGGATTTATATCCGGGGCACCAAAGAGTAAGGGACTATGAAGGTCCGGAAGGCAGTCGTACTGGCAGCCGGGAGAGGGAAGAGGCTGGAGCCCTTGACCCTCACGACCCCCAAGGTGATGCTCCCCCTGGCAGGGAAGCCACTCCTGGAATATATCCTGGAGGCTGCCAGGGAGGCCGGGATAGGGGAGGCGGTCCTGGTAGTGGGGCATGGCCGGGAGAGGATAGAGGAGTACTTCGGGGATGGGAGCGCGTGGAATATGCAGCTGGAGTATGCGCTCCAGGGGGAGCTCATGGGCACCGCCCATGCCCTGGGGAAGGCCGGGTTGGACGAGGACTTCCTGGCCCTCAACGGCGATACCCTCGTCTCCCAGGACTGTATAAAGGAGGTCCTGGCCCGTCACTCCACGGCGTGCACCATGGGGCTCAGGAAGGTGGAGGACCCAGCGAGCTACGGGGCCGTGAGATTGGATGGAGAGAGGGTGGTGGAGGTGGTGGAGAAGCCCAGGGAGTTCGTCTCGGACCTGGTCAATGCCGGTATTTACGCCTTTTCGCCTAAGGTCTTCGAGGCCATAGCCGAGACGCCGGTCTCCGAGAGGAGGGAGTACGAGCTCACGACCGCCATCCAGCTCCTCATAAAGGGGGGGGAAGAGGTGAGGGGCATCGAGGTGAAGGGTCTCTGGAGGGACATAGGGAACCCCTGGAGTTACCTGGACACGAACGGGGAGATGCTCAGGGGGATGGAAGCCAGGATAGAGGGGGAGATGGAGGAGTTTGTGAAGGTCAAGGGGAAGCTTCACCTGGGAAAGGGGGCAGTCGTGAGGTCCGGCACCTACATAGAGGGGCCGGTCTATGTTGGGGAGGGCAGCACCGTGGGGCCCAACGCCTACCTGAGGGGGAACGTGGCCATAGGGAAGGGGTGCAGGATAGGGAATGGCGTCGAGATCAAGAACTCCGTGGTCATGGACGGGACGCACATACCGCACCTCTCCTACGTGGGTGACTCCATCATAGGGAGGGACTGCAACCTGGGGGCCGGGACCCTGGTGGGGAACCTCAGGCTGGACGGTAAGACCGTCAAGATGCATATAGGTGAGAGACAGGTGGACACCGGGAGGAGGAAGATGGGGTGCGTCGTGGGCGACGGGGTCAAGACGGGCCTCAACTCCATGATAAACGCAGGCAGGAAGATAGGCCCCGGGGCCGTGATAGGGCCAGGGGTGATAGTCTACAGGGACATCCCCGCTGGGGCCTTCGTCCTCCTGCGGCAGGACCTCAAGAGCGAAAGAGAGGCGTTGAAAAGGTTGTAGATGTTGATTTCCGGGAATATGGCATTATGAGGAGCGACATGGTGAAGAAAGGGGTGGAGAAGGCCCCGTCCCGGAGCCTTTTCAAGGCTCTTGGCTGTACCGACCAGGAGCTGGAGAGGCCCTTCATCGGGGTAGTCAACTCCTGGAACGAGTTCGTCCCGGGCCACATCCACCTGGAGAGGCTCGGGGAGGCGGTCAAGGCCGGCGTGAGGACCGCGGGAGGTACTCCTTTCGAGTTCCACACCATAGGGATCTGCGACGGCATAGCCATGGGGCACGAGGGGATGCACTACTCGCTCCCCAGCCGGGAGGTGATAGCCGACTCCATAGAGCTCATGGTCCAGGCCCACAGGCTGGACGGACTGGTCATGATCCCCACCTGCGACAAGATCGTCCCGGGCCACCTCATGGCCGCCGCCAGGCTCGACATTCCCACCGTCGTTGTCACGGGCGGCCCCATGTGCCCGGGCTTCGTCGGCGACCGGGAGGTGGACCTCATCTCGGTCTTCGAGGCTGTGGGCGCCTACAAGGCGGGGAAGATAACGGCCGAGGAGCTGAAAGGCCTCGAGGACCTGGCATGCAATGGCCCTGGATCATGCGCCGGCCTCTTCACGGCCAACACCATGGCCTGCGTCACCGAGGCCCTGGGGATGTCCCTCCCCGACTGCGCCACCTGCCACGCCGTGGACGCCAGGAAAGTGAGGATCGCCAAGGCCTCGGGTACAAAGGTGATGGAGCTCCTGGAGCGCGGTGTGACCCCCAGCCAGGTCATGACCCCCCAGGCCTTCGAGAACGCCATAAGGGTGGACCTGGCCATAGGCGGTTCGACAAATACCGCCCTCCACCTTCCTGCCATAGCCCACGAGCTGGGCATAGAGCTGGAGCTGGAGATCTTCGACAGGCTGAGCAGGACGACGCCCTACCTGACCAGTCTCAGGCCCGGTGGGAAGCACTTCATGCTCGACCTGGACAGGGCCGGCGGGGTCCAGGCGGTTATGGAGAGGATAAAGACCCTCCTACATCTGGATACACTCACCGCCTCTGGGAAGACCCTTGGAGAGAACATAGCGGAGCTCCGGATCCAGAACCCCAGGAAGAACAGGGAGGTCATAAGGACCATGGGGGACC
>JACQPM010000063.1 GCA_016207475.1 Methanobacteriota archaeon
GGTGTAGACGATCCTCACCTGGTTGCCAGCGACCTTCTGGACCGCCAGCTTGGCTGCCACGGCGTCCTTGATGACGTTGGCCGAGGCGGTATCGGCGGCTATGCCCGGCGCCGTTGCGCCCACGACGAGCTGAGCCTTGGCCACGCCGTTCTCGGCCAGCATCGTCTTCTGGAAAGTAGCAGGTACAGTAGCTGCAGTCGCCATCCCGATAGTCGCCCCGATAAAGAGAGCGCCCGTCGCTATGGCCCCTATCTTCTTCAGATTCACCATTCTATCTTACCTCCGTTTCTTCCGTTTCTGACAGTTTTGCCAAACGCTCGATATATATAGCTTTCGATTCGAGGCTTGGAGCACCTCAGAATTAGCGAATCTATACGAAAGTGGGGCATATATAAACCTTTCTATCCTTGAGGGAAGTTATATATATCATATAGTAGTGAGTCCCAGAGGGAGAGGACTCGAGATGCGAGCGCCTTCTGTTATGGCCTTTGTCCTTATAGTAATGGCCTTCCTGCCCTCCGTCTATGGTGACCTGAGGGTGCTGGGGGAGTATCCTAGTCTGCGCCCTACGGCCATCGCCGCCGTAGACCTCGATAAGAATGGGATACCCCATTCGGCCGTGGTCGGGACCAGTTCCTGGGCCCAGGCCTATGGCTCCCAGAACTGGAACCTGAAGGCGGGGAATGTGGAAGGGATAGTGCCGGTGGACATGGATAGGGGAGGGCTCCTGAAGGACGTGGTGGTGGCAGGGAATGATGTGGTTGGGGTGGACTCCCTGGGGAGGGAGAGGTGGAGGGAACGGGTGAGGGGTTACTCCGCGGCCGCCGTGGACCTTGACGGGGACGGCTACATAGACGAGGTGGTGGTGGGCTCCTGGACCAAGGTCTACGCCATAGACGCCAGCCGCGGCGGGATAATATGGGAAGCGGACCTGCCGCCGGGCATCTGGGGAGCCTCGCAGATCGCCATCGTCGGGAATAGGATCATCGTAGGGGCAGATCAGTCGGTCTTCGCCCTGGACTTCAAGGGGGTGCAGCTCTGGGATCAGGGGGTCGCTGGGAAGATCATGGCCATGGCGGGCTTGGACCTGGAGAAGGGCGGGGTCGTGGACGGGGTGGCATTGGCCTACTACGATGGGAAGAACGAGATCATACGCCTCGATGCCGTCAGTGCCGCAGGAAAGAGGGCAGATTGGAGGTTCGAGCAGAGGCACGATGGAGACCCCGTCAGCCTCTATGCCGTGGACCCTGACGGGGACGGGAAGCTGAGCACCGTGGTCTTCAACGTCAAGAGCGGGGTCTTCTGGCTGAACTCCAAGGGGCAGGCAGCAGGCTCTGTGAATGTGCCAGGAGCTACCGGCCTGGCCCCCGTAGACATCGATGGGGACGGGATCCTGGACGATGTCCTGGTAGGAAAGGATGGGAAGGTGGGGGGGCAGCTCTACGCGGTCAACTCCCGGGGGCAGGTCCTGGCCCAGATCAACCAGACGGGTGCCACGGAGATAGTTGCGCTGGACCTGAACGGGGATGGGAGGCTTAACGACGCCGTGGCTGCGAGCCAGCTCACGGGGCACGTCTACCTCCTCTCCGTGGAACTCTCAGACAACGTGACCAGCGGTCCGCTGCCCACCCTCACCCCCATCAGTCCCCTCCAGGTCAGCGCTGGCCCCGATATGGCAGTGCTGGAGGGGACCGCCCTGACCCTGACCGCCAACGCGACGCCATCGACAGGAGAGAATATCGTCTCCTACCTGTGGACGGAGGGCAAGAAGATCCTGGGGAACTCCCAGAACCTCCACCTGAGGTTCGACGAGGTTGGAATCCGCACCCTCAATCTGACGGTGGTGGACAGCTCTGGCGCCAGGGCCACCGATACCGTCCTTATAGCCGTCTTCCCTTCCTCCGGCAGTATAAAGCTCCCCTTCGTGGACGCGGGCCCGGACCTGGAGGCCGCCCCTGATAGCAATATAACCCTCACCGCCAGGGCGATACCGAGCGAGAACGGGTCCATCGTCTCTTACCTCTGGTCCGAGGGGGATAGGATGCTGGGCAATAGCCAGAGCCTCACCAAGGCCTTCGGGGGAGGGACCCACAAGGTGACCGTGAAGGTGGTGGACAGCGCGGGTAGGAGCGCCACAACAGCTGTGACCATAACCGTGGCCGCTGCCGATGATTCCTTCCACATCAAGGGGCTCAGGGAGACCGTCCTGGACAACCTCCGGTGGGCCCTCCTCCTGGGAATCATAATCCTGGCTATCATCTTCATCCGGGAGCGCGTCCTGGGGTATATCTGGGAGAGGCAGCGGGACTGGCTTGACTAACCTCCCTGAGAGACGAGCTTGTGGGAGGCCTCGAAGAAGACCGCTGCCAGATCCACGCCTATATCCTGGAGGTCCAGGATGCTCAGCCTGATCTCCTCGGGCTCCTTGATCTCCACCAGGACGGGGGTGTACTTGACGGCGAGGTCGAAGAGGGCCTTGGGCTCGTAGAAGAAGACGTCCACACCCACCAGACCCTTGAAGCCCTCCCCCGCTTCAGCCTCCCCAACCTTCGTGGTCAGGACCTTGTGGACGAAGGCCTCCTCCGAGACCGTATTTATAAAATCGTCCACCACCCGCTTCTTGGACTTCCCCCCGAGCTCCACCACGACCTTAGCCCTTATAGCCCCTTGCCGCAGGAGGCCTTCGATCTTCTCCTCTCCCAGCCCCACCCCTTTCGACCCCCTCCCCTTCCGCGGGGTGAAGACGAACCCGACGTTATACTTGGTATAGAAGGCCTTGGCCACCTTTATCACCTCCCCCAGGAGGGCCACGAACTCCTGGGCGGTGAGGGACAGCTCCTCGGGGCTCTGGAGATCTATGGCCGAGGGGCCGTACTTTATGGTGCCCAGGAGGTAGTGTAGGGGGCTCTGGAACTCCAGCTCCAGCTCAGTCATGGCCGAGAACTGCCCCAGATCCTCGGTGACGGCCCCGAAGGACTCCTTCAAGACCTTTATCCCGCCTTCAGCCTTCAGCCCCCTCACCAGGGCCTCCAGGGAGCCCTTCACCACCCCTTTGTGGTTACCGTGGGCCTCGACGAAGAAGGTCCCCCTTACAGATTGCTCCATCTCCCACCTGCCAAAAGTTTTTTATCCGATGCACCTCCTGGGTATTAATAACTTGTGAGCATTATGGTAGAGTTCAAGCTCATCCTCCTCCTGGCCTTCTTTGTGGTGGCCATGACCATCCTCTCGTTCTTCCTGGAGTTCCTGAGGAAGGTGGTCCTGGTCCTCCTCATCCTCCTCGTGGCCCTCTACCTCCTGGGCCTGCGGGGATAGGATGGACCTCCAGGAGCTCTTGGGGATGGCCTCCAACTTCCAGGAGGCCAGGGTCCTCCTGATCGCCCACGACCTGGGGGTCTTCGACGCCGTGGGGAGCGGGAAGGGGGCCAGAAGGTTGGCAGGGTACCTGGGGGCCAGCCCCCGGGGGACGAGGATACTCTTGGACTGTCTCGTGGCCGTGGGGCTCCTGCGGAAGAGGGGGTCGAGGTACTATAACACCGGGACGGCTAAGGCTTACCTTGTGAGTACCAGCCCCCATTACATGGGACCCGTCCTGAAGCTGAACGGCTACATGTGGGAGCGCTGGTCGAGGCTGGGGGAGGCGGTGAGGGAGGGGCATCTGCCGAAGGCAGAGAGGGAATTCATCTCAGACCCTGTGAAGAACAGGAATTTCATCCTGGCTATGGACCTCCTGGGTCGGGATACGGCCATGAAGGTGGCGAGGCGCCTGGACCTCCGGGGGGTGAGGAGGGTCCTGGACGTGGGCGGGGGGCCCGGCCACTATTCCATGGCCCTGGTGGAGAGGAGCCCCAGGATCGAGGCAGTGATAGTGGACCTGCCCCTCACCCTCAGGGTTGCCAGGGAGCTCATAGAGAGGCGGGGGATGGGAGGGAAGGTGAGGACACGGGAGGGGGACTTCTTCGACCCCCAGTGCGACCTGGGGGAAGGCTACGACCTGGCCCTGGCCTCCAACATCCTCCATATAGAGGACTCGGCTCACAACCTGGATCTCCTCCGGAGGATATACGGGGCCCTCAACCCGGGGGGGACCGTGGTGGTGAACGAGATCCTGGTGGACGCCACCAGGGCGAGGCCCAAGGAAGCGGCCCTCTTCGCCATCAACATGCTGGCGGCCACGGCCCGCGGTAATGTCTATACAAAAGCCGAGATCTCCTCCTGGCTGAGGGAAGCCGGGTTCATGGATATAAAGACCGTGAGGCTGGACGGGAGGAGCACCCTGCTGATGGGCAAGAGGCCCTAGAACCTGCTCACGAAGGACTCGTACCCCCGCGCCTCCAGCTCTCCCTCCCTCCCATCGGGAGCCACTATCCGCCCCCCCTTGGGGGTGACCTCCCCTATCACCGTCACCTTGGTCCCAAGGTCCCTCAAAGAGCCCATGACCATCTCCAGCGCCGCAGGAGGTATGGCGAAGAGGAGCTCGTAATCCCCGCCCTTGTGGAAGACGACCTCCCGCATAGGCACGCCAGCCTCCCTGGCCACCCCTCTGATCCCCTCGTCGATGGGTACCCTATCCTCATAGACCAGGAAGCCCTTCCCGCTCCTCCTGGCCACCTCGTGGAGGGACCAAGCGAGGCCGTCGGTGATATCGGTGCAGGCGCTGGCGTGGTGGACCAGCACCAGGCCCTCCTTCACCCTGGCCCGCGGCTCCAGGGCGGCCTTCAAGAACCTCTCCCTCCCCTCGGGTGTCAGTCCTTTGGTGATGCAGTAGAACCCGGCGGCGGCGGAGCCTATGGTGCCTGTGACGCAGAGGAGATCTCCCGCTCTGGCTCCTCCTCTGGTGAGATACCTCTCACCAGCCCGGCCGAAGGCGGTGCCTGCTATGACCATCTCCCGGTGCTCCTTGGTATCCCCGCCGGCGGTGCAGGTCCCGTGCTCTTTGCAGGCCTCCTCCATCCCCTCCGCCATCTCCTCGACGACCCTGGCCTCCAGGTCTGGCGGGAGGCCGAAGGAGAAGACGAGGCCGAGAGGTTTCGCGCCCATGGCGGCCAGATCGCTCAGGTTGACATTCACCGCCATCATCCCGATCTGTCTCGGGGTCATCTCCTTCGGGATGTGGGCCTTCTCGGTCAGCAGGTCCGTCGTGACCACAAGGTGGTCGCCCGGCCCGAGGCGGAATACGCACGCATCGTCCCCTATCCCCAGGACCAAGTCCTCGCAGGCCCCGAGGCGCCTGGCGAAGAGCTCTATGATCTTCCGCTCACCCAGCTGGGAGAGTCTCATGCTCACCTCAAAAGATTTATAGTAAACCGGACATCCTTAGGCCATGGTCTCCGACGCCTATCTGATACAACTCCTCACGGCCGCCGGCATATTTATAGCTTTCATCGTAGTCTCCAGGCTCTTCGTCTACGTGGTGGACAACTACGTCCGGGGGCTCCTCAAGAAGACCAAGACCGAGCTGGACAAGAAGATCCTGGACATAGTCCACCGCCCCATCTACCTCCTCATCAACCTCTTCGGGCTGATGGTGGTCCTCCGCTACCTGGGCCTACCCGAAGGTATCATAGCCGTCTTCGAGAAGCTCTACAGGATAGCCTTCATCCTCATAGGCACCTGGGTCTCGGCCAGGATCGCGGAGCTCTTCATCGTCGAGTACCTCCGCAGGTTCGCTGAGCAGACGCGGTCGGAGCTGGACGAGACCGTGGTGGGGGCGATCGAGAAGTTCACCTACGTGGTCATATACATCATGGGCGCCCTGGTGGCGCTGAAGGAGCTCAATATAGAGATAACCCCCCTCATCGCCTCCCTGGGGATCGGGGGGCTGGCCGTGGCCTTCGCCGCCAAGGATGTCATAGCCAACCTCCTCTCTGGGATCTTCATCCTCGTGGACAAGCCCTTCAAGGTCGGGGATAGGGTGGTCCTGGAGTCCGGCGAGGTCTGCGACGTCCTGGAGATCTCCCTCAGGTCCACCCGCCTCCTGGACATAGGTGAGAATACCCTCATCGCCCTCCCCAACGAGAAGATGGCCTACTCCAAGATCGTCAACTACAGCCTCCCCGATGCCCGCTACAAGGTGAAGGTCGAGATAGGGGTAGCCTACGGATCGGACGTCAAGAAGGTGAAGGAGACGCTCCTGGAGATAGCCACCCGGGCGCCCTACGTCCTGAAGGAGCCAAAGCCGGCCGTCTACTTCACCGGACATGGGGACTTCTCCCTGAACTTCCGCCTCGTTGCCTGGATAGAGGACTACCGCCGGGCGATGGAAGTGAAGGACTTCATAAATACGGAGATCGACAGGAGGTTCACCGAGCTGGGGATAGAGATCCCCTTCCCGGTCCAGACCCTCCACATCAAGACCGAGAAGTGACCTTTATATCCAGGACCACGTGGTACTGCCTGGGGGAGTAGGGCCTCACCACCCTCCTCTCCAGGACCTCCATGCCCTTCCCCAGCCCCTGGAATGCCTTCCTGACCTCGCCTTCGAGGGCGGTGTAGAGGTCCTCCCGGGGCGCGATGGCGTAGAGGTGTATAATCCCCCCGCCCTTGAGGGCCCCCAGCGCCACGTCCAGGAACTCCAGGGAACGCTTGGGTAAATTCATGATCACTCGATCCGCCACGCCCCTTGGGGTTACAACTCTGCAGTCCCCCAGGAGGGGTATGACAAGCCCCTCTACCTTGTTCAGCTTTACGTTCTCCCGGAGGTAATCCACGGCCACGGGGTTTATATCCACGGCGTAGACCTTCGCCCCCCTGTACTTCGCCAGCGGTATGGAGAAGGGCCCCACCCCGGCGAAGAGGTCCACCACCGTCTCTCCCCTACCGACCCTCTCCAGGACCCGCAGCCGCTCGTAGCCCAGCCTTGGGGAGAAGTAGACCTTCCTTATGTCCATCTTGTACCGGCAGCCGTGCTCCCTGTGGACCGCCACGCCCCTCTCCTCCCCTGCGAGATGGACCAGGGCCCTCACCCTCTCCTCCCCCCGCACCTCGGACCCCTTCTTGAAGACCCCCCTTATGGCCTTGTGGGCCCTCAAGAGGGCCCGGGCGATCTCGACCTCGCGCCCCTCCAGCCCGTCCGGTATCTCCAGGATCGCCAAATCGCCGATTACGTCGAAGGAGCGCCTCACCTCCCTGACCTCGTCCTCCCCTAGGAACTCCCGCAGGTAGTCCTGGAAGGTCTTCCTCTCGGTGGCCTCGAACTCCCTCTGGACCGTCTCGTAGGGCAGGAGCGGCGCTCCTTTGACCGGGAATAGCACGAAGCCCCCTTCCCTCAGGACCCTCCTCCCCCTCTCGAGGAGGCCGCCCGCCACCAGCTCCCGCCTGACCTTCTCGGCCTCCCTTTCGGGTACCCGGACGCCCAGGGACATGATACTATCTATTGGAGGGCCATCACAAAAACCTTTTATCCCAGCCGGCAAGTATTACTCGACCATGCTAGTCCTCATAGGTATGGGCCTCCACGACGAGAAGGACCTCACCCTGAGGGGGCTGGAGGAGGCCCGGGGGTGTGAGGTCCTCTTCGCCGAGCTCTATACCAGCACGATGCCTGGACTGGACCTGGGGCGCCTGGAGGGCCTGGTGGGCAAGAAGGTGGAGGTCCTGGAGAGAGCAGACTTGGAGGAGAGGACCTACAGGCTCCTGGAGAAGGCCTCCAAGAGGCGGGTCGGCCTACTTGTCATAGGCGATCCTCTCATCTCCACCACCCACCTCCATCTCCGGCTGGAGGCCCAGCGGCTCGGGATCGAGAGCAGGGTCGTCCACAACGCCTCCATCTCCTCCGCCGCCCCCTCCATCGCGGGGCTCCAGAACTACAAGTTCGGGCGGTCGGCGACCATAGCCCTCCCGGAGGAAGGGTTCTTCCCCGAGACCCCCTACGAGGCTGTGCGGGAGAATAAGGGGAGGGGACTCCACACCCTCCTCTACCTGGATATAAAGGTACGGGGGAAGGAGCGCCACATGATGACCGCCGGGGAGGGGATAGAGACCCTCCTCAGGATAGAGGAGAGGAGGAGAGAAGGCGTCTTCACCCTCGAGACCCTCTGCGTGGCCCTGGGGAGGGTGGGCTCCCCCGACTGCGTCATGAGGGCAGGGAAGGCTGGGGACCTGACCGGGGCAGACCTGGGGCTTACGCCTCACATCCTCATCGTCCCTGGGAGGCTCCACTTCCTGGAGGAGGAGTACCTCAAGACCTTTGGAGGGTCCTGATGCGGGTCCATGCCCATAAGCGAGGGCTGAGAGCCCTGGGGGTGGCCGAGAGCTTCCAGAAAGGGGCCAGCGACTTCTCGGTCCTGGCAGGTGTCGTGATGCGGGGGGACCTCCAGATAGACGGCTTTGGACTGACCACCATAACCGTGGGCGGGATGGATGGCACGGAGGGAGTCCTGAGGCTCTTCTCGGAGCTTGAGCGGAGGGATATAAACCTCCTCCTCCTCAACGGCTGCATCATAAGCTGGTACAATATCGTGGAACTCGACAAAGTGTACGCTGCCATCGAGCGCCCACTGATCTGCGTAACCTACGAGGAGAGCGAGGGGCTGGAGGGCTATTTCAGGGAGAACTTCCCGGACTGGGAGGTGCGCGTCGAGGCCTACCGGCGGCTGGGGAAGAGGGTACCCATAGACCTCCATACAGGCCACAGGGTCCTGGTGAGGTATCTTGGTATAAAAGACGAGCAGGAGGCAAAGGCCCTCCTGGATCGCTTCACTCTCCAAGGCTCCGTACCGGAGCCGCTCAAGGTCGCCCGCCTCCTGGCCAGGGCCGCCATGAGAAGCTCCCCTGGGGGAGGCTAATAGACCACCCTATAGAGGACCACCGTCTGGTTGTTCCTCTCGAAGACCTTCAGGGGCTCGACGGCCAGCTCCCTCTCCACGGGCGGGTATATTTCGAACCGAACCTTGTCCTTGTGGGTGATCTCATCGAAGGGCTTCAAGGGGATGATCTTCTGGTACTGTATTCGCAGCCTGTGGGTGGTGAAGTTGAAGCCGAGGTTCCGCGTAGCCGTGTAGAGCCACGGGTTGAGGGAGTCGTGGGCCACCAGGTAGCGGACCTCCTCGGTGATTATGGTGGAGTAGAAGGGGTACCTGACCTTATTGATGAAGGGGCGGATATAGCCGTCCATCCTGGGGGCGCCTATGATCCGCCTGTCGGTATAATAGCCGTAGACGAACTCGTCCCCCGCGTAGAGGGTCCCGCCGCCCCCGTTGGCCTCCAGCCACTCCACGGCATCCCGCACCACGGCGTAGTCATCGCCCCGGGCCTCCGCCTCGGCCACGAGGGAGGCGCTGAAAGCCAGGGAGGAGAGGACCACCAGGATGGACAGGGCGTGGCCCCTATCCGGGAGCCTATCTCCTGCGGCGGAGACGGCCATGGAAGACCAGCCCAGGAGGATAGGCAGGAGGGGGAGGGCGTACCTGGGGTTCCCCTCGTGGAACCACATGTGGGGGACGGAGAAGAGGACGAGATACAGGTAGAGGGGGAGGTGCCTCTCAGCATCCCTGCGGCTCAGGGCTACTCCCCCAAGGGCGAGGATGGCGAGGGGGAGGGTGGTGAGATCTATGAGGTTCCCGAGCCAGCCGAGACCCAGGTGCCCCTTCACCGCCGTCTCCTCCAACGTCCTGGAAGGGAGGAGCTCCCCCGTGGCCGAGTAGACGTAGAGCTGCCAGCCCAGGGAGATGACGGCAAAGAGGAGGAGGGCCGTGAGGGCCTGACGGCGCCCTCTCTTGGAGGGTTTGGCCTTGGTCCATAGGATATAGGTAAGGAGGACAGCCGCGGCCAGGAAGTACCCCTCACCTCTGGTGAGGGTCGCGAGACCTAGGATGGCACCCATGGGCGGCAGGGCCGAAGGGTCCTTCCTCGATCTGTAGAGGAGGGCCAGGGCCGCGGTACCGAAGGTTAGGAAGAGGGTGTCCCTGAAGACGTGGAGCGAGTAGTACCAGCTGTAGTAGTTGAAGGCCACCAGCGCAGAGGCGAGAAGGGCTACCTTCGGTTCTATCTCCCGCCAGAGGAGGTACGTGGCTGGGACGGCGGCAACACCTGCCAGGAGGGCCACGACTTTCCCTGCCAGGAGGAGATCGCCCAGGGGGCCGCCGAGGAGGCCCATGAGGAGGGGGTAGAGGGGCTGGACCGCAGTGGCGAACCTACTGCTGATCTCGAACTCCCCCTGGATGAGGCCCTTGGCCAGGCCCGCGAGCCAGTAGGAGTCCTGCCCGCCCTCCGCATGGGTATCGGCGAGGAAGTATAGGCGGGCCACCAGGGCAGCTGCCGTGACTGCCAGGAGGATGGGAACTCTATCTGTCCGAAAATCTCCAGAGGGGCGTCCCATAAGGGTAAATATGGGGCGGGTGATAAAAAGTTTGGGTCATGGTCGAGAAGGAGATCCTGAAGGCGGTCTGGAGGCTCCAGTTCCTCAAGGGCTCCACAAGGCTGGAGAACTTGCGAAAGGAAGTGGCAGTCCCCGGGCTGGACGAGGTATTGGCGGCCCTGATCGCCAAGGGGAGCTTGGAGTGGGTTGGGGATGTGTACAGGTTGACGGAAAAGGGGCGGGGGGCGATAAAGGTCGTGGTCTGCACCGGGGTCTTCGATCTCCTCCACCCTGGCCACGTCTTCATCCTCCGGAGGGCGAGGGAGTACGGGGACCTCTTGGCGGTCGTGGTGGCCAGGGACGCCACGGTGAGGAGGAGGAAGAGGGTGCCCATAGTCCCGGAGGAGCAGAGGGTGGAGATGGTGGGCCACCTCAAGCCCGTGGACCTGGCGGTCCTGGGGAAGGAGTGGGATTACCTGAGCGTCATCGAAGAGCTGAGGCCCGACGTGATAGTCCTGGGCCCCGACCAGAGCCACGACCCGGATGCCATCAAGAGGGACCTCCGGGAGAGGGGCTTGGAGGTGGAGGTGGTGAGGATAGGGGAGGCGAAGGGGTGCTCCCTCTGCAGCACCCGGTCCATCATCAGGAGGGTGAGGGAGATGGATAAGGAGGGGATTGGCTACCTGTAGATGGCGAAGTACGTGAGGACGGCCATGAGACCTAGGAGGCCGTAGACGAGGCCCACCAGCCCGTAGCCGCCACCCGGGATGGTTATGAAGCCCTGGATGAAGGTCGCCACGCCCAGCCCCAGGAAGAGGAGGGAGAGGCCCAGGAGGGAGATGGAGAAGCCTATGAAGAGTATCCTCTTACCGGCCCTCCTCATCCACTCGTCCACCACCACCCCCACCCCCTCCCGCAGGAGCTTCTCTGCCCCCTCCCTGGTGGCGTAGAAGAAGCCCCTCAGGAA
>JACQPM010000064.1 GCA_016207475.1 Methanobacteriota archaeon
AATATAAAAAGGTATATATATCACTCGGCTTTATATTAACCTCACCTGAGGGGTCCGCATGGTGGAGAAAGGTGCCGAAGATATAATGGACAGGCTGGAGGCCTTGAGGAGGAGGGCGCCCGAGGAGGGGCTCGCTCCACCGGGGCCGTCTGGGGACGACGGGAGGAGGAGGCTCGCCAGGATCGTGGGCCTTCTGGTCATCCTCGTCATCCTCGGAGGGGGAACCTTCTTCGTCTACAGCACCTTCCTGAAGGCCCCACTACCAACGCCACCTCCCTCCCCCCCAGCCGCCGTGGAGACGCCTCCGCCTCTGCCCAGGGAGGCCCCCCTACCCGAGGTGAAGGCCCAGGTCGTGGACGCCGTAAACAGGGCCTTCGAGGGTCTCCCCCTGGCCTACAGCGCTGAGAAGAGACAGCTCACAACCAGGGTGAACGAGGCCACCACCTCGGCGGAGGTCAGGGCCATCGATTACGAGGAGGCCGCCAATAGGGCCTGGAGGTCCTACTGGATAGGCGAGGTCCAGTCCGCTGCCCAGAAGACTGGGGATATAGAGCTGAAGGCCGGCAACGATACCTACAGGACTGCCGATGTGATCCTCCAAAAACTCAACTTCATACCCTATACCGTCCTCAAAATAGCCAAGCTGACAGCCATAAGGGCGGAGTATGTACCCCTCCGCCTCACACGCCTCCAGGCAGCGGGGGGGATGGTGGAGATCGGTGACGTCGTGAACGTCTACCACAAGGAGGGGGGGAACATATCCATCCTCTCGCGCAGGTCCAGGGTGATGGCCATCCTCCGCGGCAAAGAGAGCGGCAGTATAAACCTGGCGGAGAGCGAGCGGAAGATGGCCGGCGGGGAGGGCTCCGAGGGGAAGGGCTCCGTGGCCTCCGTCACCGGAGGGAGCATATCCTCTGTGGAAGGGCCCTTCCCGGCCAGTGCCGGGTACAAGATGAGCCAGACCCAGAGCACCTACACCGTGAGCATAGAGGAGGTCCAGAAGGTGGCCGCCGCCAGCAAGCTCCCTGACGGCTACATAGAGAACGCCTTGGAGAGCTACGGGATAAAGCTCAACAAGATCGAGAGGGAGACGAATATAGGAAATATGGATGCGGAATACCTCATCCTCCTGGAGGTCGGGAGCGACGAAGCCCCTGGCTTGGTCTCCAAGGTCCTCTCCCCCGAGGAGAGGAAGAACCTCTTCATCACCATGTCAGAGCCCAGCCTCTGGATGAAGGCCATCAAGTGAAGTTTATGAACTTCAGACCCCTCCTCTGGTTCCTCCTATCCCTCATCATACTCTCTGCTATCCCTCCGGCAATGGGAGACATCCCGGGCCTCAGCCCCGTCAAAATCCCAGAGGGCTCTACCCAGTGCGCCTACAGCGTCGTCGAAGGGACGGTGGAGAACTGGGGCTACTACCGCATCTTCGTGGCTTTCCCCCCGGGCTGGAACGTGAGTTCCTTGGAGGGGTCCTCTTACAGCGCGACATCCTACATCCTGAGACGGAAGGCCGAGGACCTCAGACAGGCCTATGGGCCCTGGGGGAGGGACACCTTACTGGACAGCGGGATCGTCTTCCTGGAGGAGCGCCCCGTGTACACCCCTTGGGACATATTGAACAATAGGTTCGGTTGGTGGCTCAGGCCCAACGAGGGAATGAGATTTACTGTGACGGTGAACATGACTGGGAGCGGGGTCGTGGACCCGTTCTACTTGGAGAGGGAAGACCCCAATATAGTGGTGCGACGGTGGAACCAGCACTTCTACTGCGAGATCAAGGACCCGGGCTACGTCAAGTTCCCCTGGGTGGTGAAGAATGCAACCCTTGCCTATTCGAATCCTGCCCCCTTCGCCTACCTGGAGGACAGGGGGAGGAGGATATACTACTACGACACCTTCGAGAAGGACCCCCCGATACCGAGGGGCGGGAGGTGGTTCGAGTTCAGGAATCCCCTGACAGAGGCCCTGGCCCCGGACTCCCTTGCGCCCCTGAAGCTGGAGTTCTATCCCATAGAGAAGACGGTCACCAGGGTCCCGTACCTGATGGCCCAAAAGACCGGCCCCATGAACTACAGGTACGAGTGGGAGCGGTACGGTCTCCTGAAGAGCCAGGTCCTAGGCATCTTCTACCCACCGGTGATACCCAGTTACGTGGAGCAGGTGCCGGAGTGGTTCGGGTGGTTCCCTTGGAGATATCAGACCGAGACCAGGCGGCCTTCGAGCTCGGAATAAAGCTCGGGGCCCTCTTCCACCAGTTCGTGGGGACCCCCATCAGCCTCAGGTCCAAGGAGTCGCTTGAGAGGGCCATGGAGGGGGCGATAGAGAACCAGCCCTACGTTGAGGAGGCCGAGGTCCGGATCGACGAGGCGCCTCTCAGGGCGGCGGCCGGAAGGGAGTTCGACTACATCTCCCTGGAGGGACGGATGATAGGGGCCCGGGTGACGGTCAGCTACAGGGGCATCCGCTGCGTGGGGAGGCTGAGCTACAACGCGGATCTGGACTTCCCGCTCATGACCCTGGAGAGGATGGAGGAGGTCTGACCATCCCAAATCTTTAAGTATCTCCGGCACCATCTACGAAGCATGCTCAGCCTAGCCCTGCCCAAAGGCTCCCTGGAGGAGCAGACCCTCCTCCTCTTCAAGGAGGCGGACCTGGAGGTGAAGGTGGGCTTCAGGGACTATAATCCGTCCATCGCCGACCCCAGGCTAAGCAAGGTCAAGATCCTCCGCCCCCAGGAGATCCCGAAGTACGTGGAGGACGGATACTTCGACCTGGGGATAAGCGGCTGGGACTGGGTGAACGAGTCCGGGGCCGATGTGGAGGTGATAGCGGACCTCCCCTACAGCAAACAGGGCTCGGGCATAGTGCGCCTGGTCATGGCCGTGTCCGAGGATTCGGACGTCAAGAGGCCCGAGGAGATAAAACCCGGCGCCAGGGTGACGACGGAGTTCCCCAACCTGACGAGGAGATACTTCGAGAAGCTGGGGATCCCTGTGCAGGTCCACTATTCCTACGGCGCCTCGGAGGCGAAGGTGCCGGACCTCATGGACGTGGTCATAGACCTGACGGAGACCGGGACCACCCTCAGGAAGAACCGCCTGAGGATCATAGGGACGATACTGGAGTCCAGCACCAAGCTCCTGGCCAATAAGAAGGCCTGGCGCGACCCGGCAAAACGGAAGGCCATAGAAGAGGTGATGACCCTCCTCCTGGGCGTCATAGAGGCCCGGGGAAAGGTCCTCCTCAGCATGAACGTACCGGAGGAGAAACTGGCAGAGATCGTTGCCATCCTGCCGGCCATGAAGAACCCGACGGTCTCCAAGCTCTACAACTCCGGATACTACGCCGTGGAGACGGTGGCCCCCAAGAAGGACGTGAACATCCTCATCCCCAAGCTGAAGGAGAAGGGGGCCCAGGATATCCTAGAGATCAACATCTCCAAGATCGTGAAGTAACATGTCTTCGATGGGGAGGCGGGGTTTCCTCAGGCTCTGCGGCGGGGCGGCTGCCCTCAGCCTCGGCTGCCTCCAGCCCTCCAAACCCTCTGGCCCCAGGGGAGGACTGGAGGCCTTCATAGAAGGGGTTTCGGCCGGGGACGCTGAGACCCTGAACTGGATCCTAGCAGCTGATGCTGCCTCCCTGGGCTATGTCTCCTTCACCATGGACGGCCTGGCGACCTACGACAACCAGCTCAGGCTCCAGCTCAGGTGGCTCAGGGAGCCAGTGGAGATATCCAGGGACGGCCTGGAGTACACCGTCCCCTTGCGCGAGGACCTGAGATGGACTGACGGGAACCCAGTGAGGGCAGAGGACTTCGTCTACACCATGGAGCACCTCATGTTCGCGCCCTGGCTCAGGTACACCTACGCCGGGGACTGGATGGAGGAGGTGGACGGGGCCCAGAGGTTCGTGGAGCCCAGGGTCGTCGACAAGAACACCTTCGCCATAATAAGGGAGAGGGCGAGCCCCGAGTTCTTGTACACCGTAATGGGTCTCCTGGTCTACCCAGAGCACATAGCAAAGAGGTACGAGGGGGACGCAGAGGCCTTCACCAGGGCCGAGGAGCTGAACAACCTCTCCTACACCGGGAACCTGGGCCCCTACCGCTTCGTGGAGTGGATCAGGAACGACAAGTTCGCGGTGGAGAGGAACCCCGACTACTACCTGGGCAGGGAGGATGGGGCCCCATACTTCGACCGATACGTGGTGAAGCTCTTCGGCTCCCCGGCGGCCAGGCATGCTGCGCTGGAGGCCGGCGATATAGCCTACACCTCCGTCGACCCGCCCAAGGTGGGGCAGCTCATGGCCAACAAGGCCATAAGGATCTACACGGTCCCCACCAACGGCTTCCTCCTCCTGGACTTCAACCAGCGGAACGGGTGGGCCGGGCTCCGCCTGCGGGAGGTACGGCAGGCCATATCCATGGCCATCGGCAAGGAGCTCCTCATAAACTCGGTCCTCCTGGGCTTCGGGGAGCCTGCCTTCAGCTTCATCCCCAAGGTCTCGCCCCTCCACGTGGACGAGGGTCTGGAGAGGTACGGCGTTGGGGCGCTATACGACAAAAGCAGGGCCAGGGAGGTCCTCAGGTCCGCCGGCTACGCGGGCGTCAGGCTGAGGATCGTCACCAACTCGGGGAACAAGACTCGGGAGAACGTAGCCTTCCTGGTGAAGCAGGAGCTCTCGGAGATCGGGGTGGAGGTGGAGATAAAGCTCGTCCCCTGGCCGACTCTCCTGAGGAAGTACCTGATGAACAAGACCCCCGGGAGCGACCAGCCCCCCAGGTTCAACAACGGTCCGGGGGCCGTGAGCGAGGAGCCCTGGGACCTCCTGGTAATAGGCTACACGACGGACCCGAAACAGCCCTCGGGGACCGAGATCTTCTTCGCCACCGACGGGGGGCTCAACTCATCTGGCTATTCCAACGGAAAGGTGGACGGGCTCTTCAAGAGGCTCCGGTCCCCCGAGGCCCTGGACGAGGGAAGGAGGAGAGAGCTCTATGCAGAACTCTCCAGAGAGTTGTCGGTGGACCTGCCAGTGGACTTCCTGGCCTTCCAGTACGCAAATCTGGGTTTCCAGGCCAGGGTCAAGGGGGTGGAGCCAGGGATAAGCACCACCTACAACTACCAGTGGTGGCGCTTCGAGGGTTAGCATGTCCATGCGAGAGTATGTGGTACGGAGGCTGGTCTACTCGGCCGTCATAGCCTGGGGCGTGCTGACCGCCACCTTCCTCCTCCTGAGGCTGGGCCCCTCCTCCCCAGCCGACCGCTACCTGGCCAACGTCGCGGCCAGGGGGCAGAACGTCACCCAGGTCCTGGCTGCCATCGAGGCCAGATACGGACTGGACAAGCCCCTCCACGTCCAGTACCTGGACTACCTCAACAACCTCGTCCACGGGGACTGGGGCTGGTCCTTCTCCACCTCCATGCCGGTGATGGACCTCCTCCAGCGCCACTGGGTCTATTCCTTCCAGCTCATCCTCCTGAGCATGCTCTTCGCCATGGTCCTGGGGATCTTCCTGGGCCTCTACTCGGCGGTGAGGCACAACACCCGGGCCGACTACGCCGCCACCTTCCTCTCCTTCGTCGGCATCTCCCTCCCCAACTTCTGGCTCGGGATCATGCTCATCTTAATATTCTCTGTCAAGCTGGGGTGGTTCAAGACCTACTATGACACTTCGCTGCCCATGTTCTCCCTGGCGAACCTCAAGGCCCTGGTCCTCCCGGTCATGACCCTGGGCACAGGGATGATGGCCGCCTACACCCGCTACACGCGCTCCGCCACCCTGGAGAACCTCCGGATGGACTACGTCCGCACCGCCAGGGCCAAGGGCCTCCCTGAGCGCCAGGTCCTCTGGAGGCACGTATTCCGGAATTCGCTCCTGCCCATAGTCACCATCATCATGTTCGACCTGGGGTCCGTGGTCTTCGGCGGCGCCTACCTCACCGAGGTGATCTTCGGGGTCCCGGGCCTCGGGCAGATCTCCTTCAACGCCATCTTCGCCGATGACTATGCCGTTGTCGTAGCCGTGACCCTCATAGGGGCCATCGTGGTCCTGGCTTTCAACCTCCTGACGGATGTCGCCTACACCATCTTGGACCCGAGGATAAGGTACGATTGATATGGGCCTCATGAGATACTACCTGGGGCGGATGGCCCGGAACCGGGCCGCCATGCTGGGCCTGGCATACATCCTGGCTATCGCCCTGGTAGCCGTCCTGGCGTCTCCCTTCGCCCAGGACCCCAACGCCGTCGATTTCAGGGCCAAGAACCTCCCGCCCCCGGGCTTCGCCTCCTCCCAGGTGATCTACGAGGCCGGGGTGGGACTGCAGTCTGTGGAGCTCCAGGGGCGATGGGTCCACCCCCTGGGAACCGACGACAAGGGGCGGGACATGCTGGCGATGCTCCTCTCGGGCTCCCGAGTCTCCCTCCTGGTGGGCCTCGTGGCCACCGGGATAGCCATAATCCTGGGGACCTTGATCGGCGTGACCTCGGCCTACTTCGGTGGGCGGGTGGACAACGCCCTGATGCGGTTCACGGACGTAGTGATGGCCTTCCCCCTCTTCCTCCTCCTGGTCTTCATCGTCTTCCTCTTCGGCTCGAACCTGGCCTTCATAACCATCATCATAGGCCTCACAGGCTGGACCGCCACCGCCAGGCTGGTAAGGTCCGAGGCCCTCTCCCTCAGGACCAGGGAGTTCGTCTTGGCGGCGAAGATCCTGGGGGTCAGCGATGCCAGGATCATAGCCCGCCACTTGATCCCCAACGTCATGGGGACCATCGTCGTCATCGCCACCCTCTCCATCCCCGGCGCTATTCTAGCGGAGGCGGCCCTCAGCTTCATAGGCCTGGGGGACCCCCAGGTGGCCTCGTGGGGGAGGATACTCAACTCGGGCCAGGACTCCCTGGAGCTGGCCTGGTGGATAGCGGTAGAGCCGGGGATACTCCTCTTCCTCACGGTCCTGGCCTTCAACTTC
>JACQPM010000015.1 GCA_016207475.1 Methanobacteriota archaeon
CCGTCCTCCACCACCAGCATGAGCATCACCTTGGCGAGCTCGTCGTAGCTGGCCCCCCCGACCTGGAGCCCCTTCTGCCTCCCCCTCCCCAGGACATCCATCTTGGTGAGAGGGATAATTCCCTTCTCCTCCAGTTTCTTCGCCACCTCCTCCTCCCTCTCCGGCCTTATGATCGCCCTCACCATCTTCATGGGAGAGAAGGAAGCGATGGGGATATAAAAAGCTATTTGAGATAAATTCTTAAGATTTATGAACTTTTAAGCGGTTATATCGTTATCTCCATGTCCAGGCGCTCGGCCAGCTCCTTGTACCTGTTCCTTATGGTGACCTCGGTGACCCCCGCTATGTCTGCCACCTCCCGCTGGGTCCTGCGTTCTCCCAGTAGGACGGAGGCTATGTAGATGGCTGCGGCAGCAATGCCAGTTGGGCCCCGACCGGAGGTGAGCTCCTGGTCTATGGCCTTCCTCAGGATCTCGATGGCCTTGGACTGCACTTCGCCAGATAGGTTCAGCTCCGAGCTGAACCGTGGGACATAGTCCACCGGGGTGGTGGGCTTCAGGGTGATGGTCAGCTCCCGGGAGATGAAGCGATATGTCCTCCCGATCTCCTTGCGGTTGAGCTTGGCCGAGTCGGCGATCTCGTCCAAGGTGCGAGGCACTTTGCACTGCCGGCAGGCCGCGTAGAGGGAGGCCGCCGCCACGCCTTCGATGCTGCGCCCCCTTATCAAGCCCATCTCCACCGCCTTCCGGTAGACCACGGCGGCCGTCTCCCGCACGTTCCTGGGGAGGCCGAGGCGCGAGGCCACGCGGTCCAGCTCCGTCAGGGCGAAGGCCAGGTTCCGCTCCGTGGCATTTGAGACCCTTATCCTCTGCTGCCACTTCCGCAACCTGTAGAGCTGGGCCCTCTTCCTGGGGGCTATGTCCTTCCCGTAGCTGTCCTTGTTCCGCCAGTCGATGACCGTCGAGAGCCCTTTGTCGTGGATCGTGTAGGTCATGGGGGCCCCGACCCTGGACCTCTTCACCCTCTGCTCGTAGTCGAAGGCCCTCCACTCGGGCCCCGGGTCCATGATCTTCTCGTCGATGACCAGGCCGCACTGGTTGCAGACGATCTCGGCCCTCTCGTAGTCCTTGGTGAGGCTGTTACTTCTGCATTCTGGGCAGTTCTCGGTGTACTCCACTCGCTTTTCCAAAGGGCTTCCTCCGCTCTTCTCTGGGGAGTTCATAGAAGGTCTCCTTCCTCAAGTATGCGAGGTCCTTCTCGTTGAGCCTCGCCGAGGGTTTCACCACTATGTAAGGCCTCGAAGAGGGACCTATTACGTCCTGGACCTTACCGATCTTCCTATCTCTGGTACCGACTAAGGAGTAGAGGCGGGGGACCTGCTCGCCGACCAGGACCAGATTCCCGGCCTTCGTGAAGTGGCTGAGCCGTCCCAGGACCTTCAAAACCCTACTCCTCCTATATATAAATTTCGAAAGCTTTTTATAGGACCCTTAATAGCCTCTTGGGGTTAACGGCTGTAACAGTTTTTGAATTCTGGGGGGATAGGCCCGCCCCCAGGGCCACCTCCAGGGCCCTCTCCTGGGAGATGAGATCTCCAGGCCCGTGGGCATCGGAGTTGACCAGGAGCTGGGCTCCGACCTCGATGGCTACCCTGGCCACATGGCCGTTGGTGATGGAATGACCCCCCCTGGAGGTGAGCTCCAGGTGAATCCCCTTCTCCTTCGCCAGCTCCGCCACTTCCAGGTCTATGAGGCCCGGATGGGCCAGGATATCGGCCCCGCCCTCCACAGCGGCGCGGTTCGTCCCCTCGGCTACCGGCTCCATGAGGGTCTCGCCGTGGACTACCACCACCTTAGCACCCAGTGCCCTCGCCCTGGCTATGATACGGGGGATCATCTTGGGCGGGACGTGGGTCACCTCGACGCCGGGGATGAGCTCCACGTCGACCTCCCTGTTCAGCTCCGCGCAGGCCCCCACCAGGTGGGAGAGGATCCACTCCAGGTTCGAGTTGTCCACGTGGTCCGTGATCGCCAGGGCCTTATAGCCCAGGACCCCCGACCTCTGGGCGATCTCGGCCGGTATGAGCTCCCCGTCGCTGAAGAGGGAGTGGACGTGGAAGTCGTAGCGCGGCAGCATTTATCTCATCCTCTTGATCTCGGCGGCGATCTCCTTCAGGATGACGCTCTTGGGCTTGGTCTTATCCACCAGGACCCGGCCCCTCGCCTCCCACCACTCCTTGGGGTAGGCCTTCTCAGGTTCCAGCACCGGGTTGAGGCTCAGGCGCTTCGCCGCCTCCTCGATCTCCTTCAGGGTCGGCGCTTCGATAGCGTCCCTCACCGAGATCTTCCGCCCGTCCTCCCTGGATTTCTGCGAGTCTATGTAGACGGGCCAGACCATGATCCGATCCCTCTCCACCATCAGCAGGCCTCCAGGGCATCCAGGCATGCGGTGACCGTGTACTCCCTGGGCATCACCTCTACCTTCACCCCGAACTCCTCCAGGGTGGCGGCGGTCACGGGCCCTATGGCGCAGACCTTGGCCTTCTTGAGGTCCTCGGCGATGCCCCTCCCGAGGGTTGTGAAGAAATTCCTGGCGCTCTGGGAGGAGGTGAAGATGAAGGCGTCTATCTCCCCCTTCCTCAGGGCCGCTGCTGCCGCCTCCATGGGGCCCTTGTCCCTCGGCATGCCGGTGTCGTAGAGGGGGACTTCAACCACCTCCGCCTCCTTCCGCAGCTCGTCCACCAGGACCTCCCTCCCTATGGCTGCCCTTGCGACAAGGACCCGCTTCCCCTTAATCCCCTCCTCCCTCAGCCTCCCGGCCAGGTTCTCGGCCTTGTACTCGTCTGGAAGGACTTCGACCCTCAAGCCCCGCGCCTCCAGGGCCTCCCTGGTCTTGGGGCCTATGGCAGCCACCTTGATCCCCTTCAGCTTGGCACCGAGGCACCTGTATAGTATCTCGGCCCCTGAGGAGCTCGTCACCACCAGCCAGTCGTAGGAACGCAGATCCCCCACGGCAGCCTTTATCTCTCCCGCGTCCCGAGGTACGATCTCCACGGTGGGCACTATCACGGCCTCCCAACCCCGCTCCCTCACGAGCCTCACCGTCTCCTCGGACCTTTCCATGGGCCTGGTGATGGCTATCCTCAAGGGATCACCTAGATGAGGCCGATCTTGAGGAGGAGCTCGAAGATTATCACGCCGACGGCCGCGAAGAGGACGTGCTCAGGCTTGAACTTTATCCCTTTCCCTTCTTCTTCCATGTACCGGATCAGGCCGGCACCGGAAGCAGGCATGGCCGCGCGGCTCTTACTCTGCTTTCCCATGCTAGAGACTCCCCACCGGGAGATTTAAACCTTACTGAGAGAGGCGCTCCTTCAGCTCCTGGAGGACCGCCCTCATCCCCTCCAGGTCGCTCCTCAGCCCCTTGAGGACGAGGGAGTTTATATCCTCGTCCAGGTTCAAGTCCAGGACCTCCCTCAACACCCGCTCCGCCTCCTGCCTCTGGACCTCCTCCAGCTCTGCCGGAGCTAACTCCGTGTCCCTGTACCTCTTCCAATAGTCGAAGACCGTGCTCTTGGCGATCCCGGTGATGCCGGCCACTTTGTAGAAGCTCAGGTCTGAGGTCCTTATGGCCAGGAGACGCTTCACCTCCCTCTCGGAGAGCTTCCTGGGGCGTCCGAGCCTCTTTACCCTCTCTACCCGCACGCCGTGCTCTTCCAGGCGACGCAGGGTGGTCTTGGGAGTCTGACGGAGGGCCGTAGGGGTGACAGAGACCTTCTCCTCCCCCTTGGCTATGCAGAGGTCCACGTCCACGGAGCTTATGTAATTGGTGAAATGCACACTCTAAAAGACCCCGTGCCTCTTATATATAGCTTCCTCCAGAGATAGTCAGTGAATATGGAGCGGGAGAGGTTGGGTGCTATCTTCAACCCGGGTTCTATAGCTATTATAGGGGCCTCCAGGTCCAGGGGAAAGATAGGGAACGAGATCCTGAGGAACCTCATATACGGTGGGTACGAGGGGGCTATGTATCCTATCAATCCCAAGGCCGAGAAGGTCCTTGGCCTGAAGGCTTACCCCAGCGTGGCCTCGGTGCCAGGCGCCATAGATTTGGCCGTAGTGGCCATACCCGCAGACCTGGTGCCGGGGGTTGTGAGAGAGTGCGTGGAGAAGGGGGTCAAGTGTCTCATCATAACCACCAGCGGCTTCGGGGAGGTGGGCAGAGGGGATCTGGAGGAGGCGCTGAAAGCGCTGGTGGAGGGACGAGGGACCAGGATCATAGGGCCCAATACCGTGGGCATGGTGAACACCCGGATAGACCTGAACGCCAGCTTCTTCCCGGCCGCGCCCCTGAAGGGGGGAATAGCGTTCATAACCCAGAGCGGCGCCCTCGGGGGGGCGCTGGTGGACTGGACGAGGAAGGAGGGGCTGGGGATGAGCAAGATCGTCAGCCTTGGGAACAAGTGCGATGTGGATGATGCAGACCTGTTGGATTACTTCGAGGGGGACGGGGAGACGGAGGTCATCGCCATGTACATAGAGAGCCTGAAGGAGGGGAGGAGGTTCATGGAGGTGGCCAAGAGGGTCTCCCGCCGGAAGCCTATTATAGCGCTGAAAGCAGGGAGGAGCGAGGCCGGGGGGAGGGCGGTCTA
>JACQPM010000001.1 GCA_016207475.1 Methanobacteriota archaeon
CGGCTTATGCCCATCGCCTTCTATTCATCCCTCCGCCCATAAAAATATATAAGGATAGGGCCACATGGAACCCGGGTGATCCCATGCGATGGATATATCCTGTAATATTCTTCCTCCTCCTGGCCCCCATGGGCGCGGCCGCCGAGGTGATGGAGAGCGGGGCCAGCTCCGTCTTCTCACCCCAGCAGCTGGTCATGTTGGAGAACGACCTCCAGAACTGGAACAACGTCGTACGGGCCAACGCCACCTACGACAATCTGATGAACAGGGCCCTCACCCTGGCAAAGCTGGGGAGGGACAGGGAGGCCGTGGTAGATTTCGTCAGGGCCAGGGACGTGAACTCCAGCGATCTCTGGGTCTGGTTATACCTGGGGAGGGCCCAGTACCGGCTGGGGGAGTACAACGAGTCCCTCAAGAGTTTCGACAAAGTCCTGGAGATAGACCCCAAGTTCAAGCGGGCCTACAACATGAAGGGCTTAACCTTCGCCCATCTGGGTAGGTACAAGGAGGCCGTGGAGAGCCACACGAAGGCCCTGGAGCTCGACCCCGAGTACGCCGAGGGCTGGAACGACCTGGGGAATACCTACTACTACATGAAGGATTATCAATCCGCCCTGTTGGGCTACAACAATGCCACCTACTTCACCACCCAGTTCCCGGAGCCGGAGATTAATGCGGGCATCGTCCACGCCATGCTGGGGAATTACAACGAGGCGCTGAGGTCCTTCCAGAACGCGACCCGGATGAGGCCCGAGATGAAGGAGCCCTGGTACCTGAGAGGGGAGGTCTATATGAAGCTCGGGAACTATACGGAGGCCGTGAAGAGCTATGATAAAGCTCTGGAGCGGGACCCCAACTACCCAGAGGCGATAAAGGGGAGGGAGGAAGCCCTCAGGGCTTCCAAGAAGGTCTGCGGTCCCACTCTCCTTGCCGCGGTCGCTCTGGTACCCCTCCTCTATAGAAGGTCCAGGCGAGGGGATGCCTAGGGTCCTGGCCGTTGACGTGGGCTTCGGGACCGAGGACGTCCTCCTCTATGATGAGGCCCGGTCCCCTGAGAACTCCATCAAGCTGGTCCTACCGGCCATGACCCAGAGGCTGGCCAGGCGGATCAGGAGCGCCGATGGTGACCTCTTCATCCATGGGGAGACCATGGGTGGCGGGCCACTGACCTTTGCCGTGATCCAGCATATGAGGGCCGGGCACAGGGTGCTGATGACGCCCAGAGCGGCCATGAGCATAAGGGACGATCTGGAGGAGGTCAGGGCCATGGGGGTGGAGGTGACGGACGAGGCGCCCCGCGGCATCGAGACCATAGAGACCGCTGACATCGACTTCGGGCTCCTGAAGGGGCTCCTCCAGTCCATCGGCGAGGGATGGGAGTTCGACTGGGTAGGGATAGCTGTCCAGGACCACGGCCACGCCCCTGCAAAGTCAGACCGGGAGTTCAGGTTCGAGAGGTTCCGGGAGGCATTGGCATCTGGCGCCAAGCTCCACGAGCTCGCCTTCGAGAATCCTCCGGATTACTACACCAGGATGAACGCCGTCCTGAGGACCGTGGCCCGCCACCGCCGGGGGAAGAGCCTCGTGGTCGACACCAAGATAGCGGCCATAGCCGGGGCCCTCCACGGGATCGAGGAGTACCCGGCCATATCCATAGACGTGGGGAACGGCCATACGATGGTGGCTGCCGTGGAAGGGGGCGAGGTCCTGGGGCTGCTGGAACACCACACCGGCGCCCTCGACTCGGCCAGGCTGGAAGACTTGGTCTTCAGGTTCGCCGACGGCGAGGTGACCCACGAGGAGGTCTTCAACGGCGGGGGCCACGGCTGCTACATCAGGGAGAAGGTCGGGTTCAAGAAGGTCCGGCACATCCTGGCCACGGGCCCCAACAGGGGCCTGCTGAGGGAGACTGGGCTCCGCGTCGAGTACCCGAACCCCTTCGGGGACGTGATGATGACGGGCCCGGTGGGGATAGTGGATATGGTGAGGGCCAGGGCTCACCCCTTGAAGAGCTTGCAGTAGCAATCCTTCCCCTCCCACCGCATGGTGAGGTAGCCCCGGCCCTTGAGGTCCATCACGAGCCTCGTGACGTAGCCCTTGCTGTAGCCAGTGAACTCCGAGAGCTGGTCCAGGGTGAGCTCGTTGGGGTAGACGCCCCTCAGGAGGGCCAGGATCGCCTCCTCCTTATCCATGGCCGGCCCCCAGGGTCGCGGGGTCCAGGATATCCAGGACGGGGGTCCCGTCGATGGCGTCCAGGTGCTTCACCCGCACCTCCCTCCCCTCCACCCCCAGGACCTCCACCAGCGCGAACCCTATGGGGTTCGGCCTGTCCTGCCCCCGGGTGGCGAAGACCCCCTTCCCCCGCTCCCGCGAAAAGACCACCGTCCTATCGGCCTTGTGGAGCCAGTAGAGGACCAGGGCCCTGCCTCCCTTGAGATCGGCCATGATCCTCCCGGACCTTTCGTCCAGGAGGATGCGGGATATCTCCCCCCTCCCAGCACCCTGCCTCGGGGCCTCCTCCAAGGACTTGTACGGGGAAGATACGGTGCCTATGGGCATGAGATGCAGCCGGACCACCTATAGAGATATGCAATACAAAGCTTTAAATCTGGCGGCCTTCAGTATCTGCCAGGTGGCCCTATGGAGCTGGGAGATCTCCTCAAGAAGCTGGGTGAGAAGGACGTGAAGCTCAATGTCCTCATCAGAGAGAAGAAGGTCCTGGAGGTTAGGGGGAGGGAGAAGGAGATAGACGTGGAGATCGTCGACCTCGAAGGGACGAAGGACCTCCTGAGGGCCCTGAGATGAAGGCTCTAGAAGAGTTCAGGGCCTTCGCCGAAGGGCTCAACGAGAAGGGGTGCACCCTGAACGTCTCCTACCAGGGGAAGCCCGTCCTGCGCCTCGGGAAGGGTGCAAAACCGGGCCTGCTGGCGCTCCTGGGCCCCATAGAGGTGCGGGACC
>JACQPM010000066.1 GCA_016207475.1 Methanobacteriota archaeon
CCTCCAGGTCCAGCCCACCATGGATGACCAGCTCCCTCCATATGGCGGTCCAGGCACAGAGCTTCTCCCGGGGATTGATCTTAGATTCCGGGACCAAGTTGTTCAGGTCCAGGGGACTCTTCCCGGAGGCGTAGAGGACCTCCGGCGGCACCAGAGCCGTTATACCTATCATCGAGCGCTTCCCGCTCTAGACCATCTCCACGGCCTTGACCTCAGGGGCCTCCTTCTTGAGGAGCCTCTCCACCACGAAGTAGGAGGTCATCTGGGACATGGGGCAGGAGACGCAGGCACCCTTGAGCTTCAGCTTCACGAGCCCCTGGGCTTCGTCCACATCCACCAGCTCTATATCCCCGCCGTCGGCCTGCAGCCCAGGCCTGATCTTCTCGATAATCTTTCTGACCTTCTCGCGCATGCTCTACCTCAGAAAAGCAGAAAGGCCTAACGTTATAAAAGCCTAGTAAGCCTTCTCACCGCCGAGGAGGGGGTATACGAACCGCAAGATGGCCAGCCCGAGGAGGGCTACCATGATGCTCCCGAAGGTCTTGAGGACGTTCACGCCGAGCCACTGGAAGAAGGTCTGGACGCCCACCCCGACGAAGAAAAGGCCCATGAGAATCAGTGGCAGGCTCACGAAGATCATCAGGAGGTAGTCGCTCTTGGCCATGCCTACCATATCCAGGTAGACCAATATAAAAACCTTTCTTTTTTTTTACCTCTTCCAAGGCAGTTGAGGGTCCAAGTACTCCGCCAGGGGGAGCAGGAACTCATTGAGGAGGGCCCCCTCGCCCACCAAGAGTTCGTACCCGGCGTCGATGCTCAGGGCCACGTACCTGGGTACCCCCATCTTCTCCAGGCCGCGGCGGGAGAGGAACTCCGCAAGCAACGCTTCAGCGTTGGTATGCCTCCTCCGGAGGTAGATGCACCATCTCTCGCCCTTGATGAAAGGCTCCGTCAGCTTCCCCTCGAAGGAGGCGTACTTCTCGAGGAAACGGTCCTCGTGGGAGGTATTCACCTTCGGGCCCCAGTGGATCCGCAGGGGCGGGAGTTCCAGGCTCTCGAGTTCCAGCACGAGCCCTGCCCTGGTGATGCCCACAGCCGTCTCCGCGTCCAAGACCCGGAAGCCTTCCTCCTCCAGGATCTTCCTCAGGGTGAGGGAGGCCTTCCGGAGCTGGGGATAGAGGACGTCCTCCACCACCTCGGGCCTTGGAAAGGCTATGAGGAGGAGGCCAGTACCCCTCTCCCCCAGCCTGGTCGCGAGGACCTCTCGGTCCAGGGCACGCGCCCTGGGGAAAAAGAACTCCTCCCTGGGGCCCTTCAGATACTCCTTGGCAGCGAAGGAGAAGGTAGCGAAGCTCTGGAGGGACATGGCGCTGGCCACGTTCCTCCTCTCGTCCACGGGGTCGACGAAGATGAGAGGCGAAGGCGCGAAGCGCCTCTTATCTATCTTGCCCCCCCTAAGCTGGAGGACCTCCCCGTACCGCCAGGCCGTGACCCCATCCAGGACCCCCTTGAAGGAGCCGTACCTTATCACCAGGAGTTCCGCCAGGTAGCCCGAGACCCCTTCCACCTTTGCCTCGGCGCCGTAGCAGCCGATCCCCCTGAGGAACTGTTTCAGGAGCCGCACCTCGTCCTCCCGCCCCTTTATATGCTCCCTGACGAAGCGGTCGTGGAAGGGGGTCCTGTCCACCGCAGACTTCAGCTTAGACGGGTTCTCCATATCGTAGCATGGGACGAGCTCCACCTCGAAGCCCCTGTAGTAGCCCCTCACGTATGGGTGCTCCGCGTACCTCTTCTCCATCCCCTCCAGTAGGCGGGCACCGAGATCGGTCACCACCTTCTCCAGGGCCTCCCGCCCGTACTCCTGGGGGAAGAGGAGGAAGATGTCGAGGTCCTTCTCGGCCCTGAGCCAGGTCCCCCTGGAGGCGGAGCCGTAGAGGGCGGCCCTTATCCTGGGGTCCACGGGCCTTGTAAGCACGGTCAACTGGCCCAGGAGCTCGCTGGCCACCTCGCGTAGTTCTGCTGCCTCTGCGGCACTGGGCCTGACCTTCTCCAGCACCTGCCTCATGGCCAACGATTTGGCCGCGGTAGCACTTAACTCTATTCCTCGAGGACGAATATATGGACGTCCCGGTGGCGCCCCTCCACGGCCCTCTCGAACTCCCTGGCGTTCTCCAGGGCGGTGCTGTAGAGCACCAGGATCACGTGCTCGTACTTTGCCTCGTAAGCCGCGATCCTCCACTCCAACTCCCTCAGGACCTCCTCTTCCCCCGCCCTGCAGGAGAGGACCTCCAGGACGGTCCCCATGGCCTCCAGGGCGTAGTCCGGGGTGCAGATGCCTCCGGCGGCGGCCATGGGGCTACCGGCGCTGAACTCGTACCTCCCCTCCTCCAGGGCCGTCCCCAGGGTCTGGACTATCCCCTCCTTCCCTTCGCCGTGGGGGCCAGCGAGCCGCTCCTTCACGAGCTGGACGAGATGGGCTATCTCCCTGGGGTCCCTGAGCTGGAGGGTGAGGTATGCCACCATCACGAACATCTGCCTGGCGGCCTCCCCCAGGCGGGAGACTTGATAGGCGTCCATCTCCTCTGGGATCGGGTGGACTTCCAAAGGCCGGAACGGCATCTCGATCTTGAGCTCCTCCCGCGCCCCGGCCAGGATCTCGTTGAACCTCTCGATGTAAGCAGGGAAGGAGCGATAGTCCCTTGCTATGAAGTCCCTTGTGGCCTCCAGGTGGAGGGCCTTTGCTTTCAGGTATAGCTCCCTCAGCCCTTCGCCCTTCATGCCTGCCGGGGCTACCAGAAGGAGCCTTTGAAGAAGCCCGTGGCGGGGCAGCCGAGGCACCGGTCGGACTTGTAGTAGGCGCACTCACCGCAGGAGCCCTTGTACCCGCAGGGCGGCTCTCTGGTCTTCTCCACCGCCATCTCCACCGGGAAGATGAGGTCCTCGGTGGGAGTTATGACTATGTTGAAGTCCACATCCTTCACCTGGGGGTTGGAGCGTATGTGTCCGTCGACGATGGCGTCCAGCGTGGAGATGTCCTCGGACATGAGGAAGACGCAGAGGTTGTGCTTGCCCGAGGTGATGAGGCCGTTCAGGAAGTAGGGGCATTTCTTGAAGAAATCCAGGATCTCGGTGGTGTTGTTGGCGGTCACGTCCACCTTGGCTATGTAG
>JACQPM010000057.1 GCA_016207475.1 Methanobacteriota archaeon
AGTACTAGGAGCGCAGGATGATAATAACCATCAGCGGCCCCACTGGGAGCGGCAAGACCACCGTTGCACGAGGGCTGGCCGAGAGATTCCACATGAGGCATATATCGGCCGGGGAGGTCTTCAGGCGGATGGCCGAGGAGAGAGGCTTGAGCCTCCTGGAGTTCAGCAAGCTGGCCGAGGGTGATGCGGCCCTGGACAGGGAGGTGGACGAGAGACAGAGGGCCATGGCGGGGGAAGGCAATGCCATAGTGGACGGCCGCCTCAGCGGCTGGCTCCTGGAAGCGGACCTGAAGATCTGGCTCAAGGCCCCCCTGGAGGTGAGGGCCGCTAGGGTGGCCAAGAGAGAGGGGAAGGCGTACGACGTGGCCCTGAGGGAGACGCGGGAGAGGGAGGAGAGCGAGCTGGGACGCTATAAGAGGATATATAAGATAGACCTCAGGGACCTCTCCCCCTACCACGTCGTCCTGGAGACCAGCCTCTGGGGCGCCGAGAAGATCGTGGAGATCGTCGGGGTCATGGTGGAGGGGCACAAGGAGCCGGTGAGGTGATCATATGTTGGATGTAGGAAGGGTCTGCGTGAAGCTGGCAGGGAGAGAGGTGGGAAGGAAGTGCGTGATCCTGGAGAGGGTCGACAAGAACTTCGTCCTCGTCGCTGCTCCCGGAGTGAGGAGGAGGCGGTGCAACGTCAGACATCTGGAGCCCACGGATCTCGTCCTGGAGTTCCAAGGGACCGGGGAAGAAGCTGTGAAGGCGGCTCTGGAGAAGGCCAAGGTCTCCTTCGGGGATTAAATGGCCAAGGCCCCCAGGCTCCCATCCGAGGCCCCTCGGAAGCTGGTCACGCGGTCGAAGGCGACCACCGACCCCCGGTTCGGGAAGACCCCTGCTGAGAGGAGCGTGGAGGAGCACATAAAGTTCGGGGTAGTCAACCTGGACAAGCCCTCGGGGCCGACGTCTCACGAGGTTGCGGCCTGGGTGAAGAAGCTACTGGGGGTGGCGAAGGTTGGGCACGGGGGGACTCTGGACCCGCGGGTCACTGGTATACTCCCAATGGCCCTGGAGGAATCTACCAAGATAGTCCAGACGCTCTTACCGGCCGGGAAGGAGTACGTGGGGGTGTTGCGCCTCCACGAAGCGGTCCCAGAGAAGCGGGTGAGGGAAGTCTTCAAGGAGTTCGAAGGGGATATCCTCCAGCGCCCCCCCGTAAAGTCCGCCGTCAAGAGGCAGCTCAGGGCCAGGCGGATATATTACCTCCAGCCCCTGGAAATGGAGGAGCGGGATGTCCTCTTCAAGGCCGGCTGCGAGGCCGGAACTTATGTGAGGAAGCTCTGCCACGACATGGGGGAGATCCTGGGGTGCGGGGGGCACATGCAGGAGCTGCGGAGGACGAAGAGCGGCTCCTTCACCGAGAGGAACATCGTCTCTCTCCATGACCTCATAGACGCCTACGCCTTCTGGAAGGAGGACGGAGAAGAGGGGCCCATAAGACGTGCCATCGTATCCGTGGAAGAAGCCGTGGCCTACCTGCCGAAGATCATAATCAGGGACAGTGCCGTGGACTCCCTCTGTCATGGGGCGGACCTCGCGGTCCCAGGGATAAGCAGGCTGGACGCCGATATAAACCCCAAGGACATGGTGGCCATGATGACCCTGAAGGGAGAGCTCGTGGCCATAGGTGAGGCGAGGATGGACACCAAAGGGATGCTCATCGAGGATGCCGGGATAGCTGCCAAGACCCAGAGGGTGGTAATGCGCCCGGGCGTGTACGCCAGGATGTGGAAGAAGGGAAAAGATGGCGGGCAAGGGTAACGAGGGGGGCGGAGGGGGAGAGCACTACTACACCCCACGGCCAACCTCCAAACCGAGGTTGGGCCTCCTGAAGGCGGTTCTGGGGGGCAGGGAGTATAAATTCGTAACATCCTCGGGGGTCTTCTCTCCAAAGAGGGTCGATAGGGGGACGGCCCTCCTGGCCGAGCACATGGAGGGGAAGGACGGAGATAAGGTCCTGGATCTGGGATGCGGCTACGGTGTCTTGGGAATTGTGGCTGCCAGGAGGGCTAGGTGCAAGGTGGTGATGACGGAGATAAACACCAGAGCCGCAGCTCTGGCGAGGAGGAACTTGTATCTCAACGGTGTGGAAGGGGAAGTCAGGGAGGGAAACCTTTATGAACCCCTAACACACGAGATGTTTGATACCATCATCTGCAACCTTCCCATGAGCGCAGGCTTGAGGCACGTCTTCGAGATCATCGATGGTGCCAAGGGGCACCTCATGGAACATGGCAGTCTGCAGGTGGTGGTAAGGAAGGGTTCGGGCCGGGTAGAAGAGCGGATGTTCGAGGCTTTCGGGAATGTTGAGACGGTAGCGAAGAGAGGTGGTTACAGGGTCCTTGTATCCAAGATGCCGGGGTAGCCAAGCCCGGACGACGGCGCCGGCCTTGAGAGTCGGTCGAGCTCTGCTCGCCATGGGTTCAAATCCCATCCCCGGCGTCGCGTCGTTATGTATGTGAGGTTTATATATACGAGAGACATAAGGTGGGTGGAATGGCCGAAGAGGAGTTTCGTTACATAGTAAGGGTCACAGGGACAGACATCGACGGCAAGAAGAGGGTCTCCTACGGCCTGTCCAAGATAAGGGGCATAGGCGTGAGGACGGGGGAGGTGATCTGCAGCCTTGCGGGTATCGACCCCACAAAGAAGATAGGAAACCTCACCGACGGCGAGATCTCCAAGCTGGGCGAGGCGGTGGAGAACTTCCAGGAGCAGAAGATCCCCCAGTGGATATTCAATCGGCAGAGAGATTGCGTCCTCGGAGGAGACCAGCATCTCATCGGTTCCGATCTGGTCATGAGCCTGCGTGACGATTTAAACCTCCTCAAGAAGATCCGTTCATACAGGGGGATAAGGCACGAGCTCGGCCTCCCTGTCAGGGGACAGAGGACCAGGACCAGCTTCAGAACTGGCACCACCGTGGGCGTGAGCAGGCAGAAGATGGCGGAGGCGGCGGCAGCGGCGGCCAAGGCCGAGAAAGAGGAGAAGGAGGCCAAGAGGCCCGGGCTGAAGAAGACCGCCGAGGCCAAGCCTGCGGAAGCCAAGGCCGAGGCCCCCACCTCCAAGAAGGCCGAAGCACCCAAGAAAGAGGCCTCCAAGAAGGCCGAAGGGAAGAAGTAGGTAGATACTATGGGCGATCCCCGAAGGATGAAGAAGAAGTACGACAAACCAAAGCATCCCTGGCGTGGGGAGAGGATCGAGGCAGAGAAGAAGATCCTCAAGAATTATGGGCTGAAGAACAAGAGAGAGCTCTGGAGGATGGAGACGATTCTTAGGGGCTTCAGGAGACAGGCCAGGAGGCTCCAGGGTCTCAAGACCGAGCAGGCCAGGAAGGAGGAGGCCCAGGTCTTGGCGAGGCTCCAGCGCATGAACCTCCTCAAGGAGGGCTCCACCCTTGATGACGTCCTGGCCCTCAAGATAAACCACATCTTGGACCGGAGGCTCCAGACCCTCGTCCACAGGAGAGGCTTAACAGCCACGGTAGGCCAAGCCAGACAGCTCATCGTCCACGGCCACATAGCGGTGGGGGGTTCCAGGGTCACGGCTCCAAGCTACTTGGTGGAAAGGGGCGAGGAGGAAGCGCTCTGCTTCACCCCTTACTCCCCCATGAAAGATCGCCCCCTTGTCGTCAGGGAGGAACCGGCTAAGGCGAAAGAGGCGGCGGAGCCAGTAGAGGAGGGGCCAGAGGCCCGTCCAGAAGAGCCCGAAGGGCCAAAAGCTGAGGAATAGGAGGTCAGAGCATGCTGAAGGATATACGGACTTGGGGGGTTGCGCACATCTACTCCTCCTACAACAACACTATAATCCATATAACGGACATCACAGGCTCAGAGACCATAACGCGATGGTCAGGCGGGCGGGTGGTAAAGGCAGATAGGGAGGAGAGTTCGCCCTACGCTGCCATGCAGGCGGCCATGAGGGCCGCGGAGGAGGCCAAGGAGAAGGGGATCGTAGGGGTCCATATAAAGGTCAAGGCCCCTGGCGGGAGCGGCTCCAGGACCCCTGGGCAAGGCGCACAGCCCGCCATACGGGCCCTGGCGCGGGCAGGACTGAAGATAGGGCGGATAGAGGACGTAACCCCGATACCCCACGACGGGACGAAGCCCAAGGGCGGGAAGAGGGGGAGGAGGGTGTAGGTGAAAGTAAAGGTGGCCAAGAAGGGGAAAGCCTTCGTGGAGGTGGTCCTCGAGGACGTCAATGCGAGCATCGCCAACGCCCTGAGGCGCGTCATGCTCTCGGAGGTACCCTGCCTCTCCATCGAGGATGTCACTTTCCTGGAGAACACGTCTTCCCTTTACGATGAGATCATAGCCCATAGGTTGGGTCTCGTGCCCATAAGGACCGATCTCAAACTCTTCAACTTCCGGGATAAGTGCGCCTGCGGTGGCGCAGGTTGTGCCAGCTGTACCCTGAAGCTCACCCTGGAGAAGGAGGGACCCTGCACGGTCTATTCCCATGACATGAAGCCTGAAGACCCGAAGCTCAAGCCCCAGGAGGGCATCCCCATCCTGAGACTGGGGAACGGGCAGAAGATCGCCATAGAGGCTGAGGCGATCCTGGGGACGGGCAAGACCAACGCCAAGTGGCAGAGTGCCATCGTATCCTACAAGTACCGCGACGGCGAGGGGGCGAAGGCGAAGGGAGACAACCGCAGCTTCATCCTCAGGATCGAGGGCAATGGGGCCCTCAAGCCTGAGGAGATCTTCACCAAGGCGTGCGAGATCCTAGAAGCCAAGGCCACGGAGATGGCCTCCCTCCTCTAGGTATATATACCAGTTCCCACAATCATTACGCCGGTTACGCCGGCGCGGGGGTGGCCGAGTCTGGTCAAAGGCGCTAGCTTGAGGGGCTAGTTCCTTAGTGGATGCGAGGGTTCAAATCCCTTCCCCCGCATACCAATCCTTTTTATGTAAAAAGTCTTGGGATCCAAAAACCCTGGGGCTTTTTGCGGAGCAAAAAGGGCAGCCCGCATACCAATCCTTTTCTCTAAAACCCGCACGAGAACCTTTCAACTGCCGTGGTAGCGTCTACATATTCCGATTATGCCGCTTCTCCTAAAATAGCCTGTAGATCTTCGGCCGGCGTGCTTATCGGCTTGATGTTGAATTTTTTGACCAGCACATCCAGGACATTGGGGGTAATAAAGGCTGGCAGGCTGGGCCCCAGCCGGATATCCCGAACCCCCAGATAAAGCAGGGTCAACAAGATGGCCGTCGCCTTCTGTTCGTACCAGGAGAGTACCAAGGAAAGCGGCAGGTCGTTCACCTCGCAGTCGAAGGCCTTGGCCAGGGCCCCGGCAATCTGGATGGCCGAGTAGGCGTCGTTGCACTGGCCGATGTCGATGAGCCTGGGCACGCCGTCTATGGCGCCGAGGTCCTTATCGAAGAACCGGAACTTTCCGCAGGCAAGGGTCAGGACCACGCAGTCCTTGGGGACCTTCTCGACGAACTCGGTGTAGTAGTTCCGGCCGGGTTTGGCGCCGTCGCAACCGGCCACCAGGAAGAAGCGCCTGATCTTGCCGGCCTTGACGTAGTCAATCACGGTGTCTATCACCCGGCCCATGGGATGGTCCCGGAGCACGGTGTTGTGGGCGTAGCCGACCCACACCGAGCCCTTGTTGGTGTCCTCGGGGAACCCCTCCATGGTCAAGGTCTTCTCGATGACGGGGGTGAAGTCCTTGTCTTTGATGTGGACGACTCTGGGCCATCCAACCAGTCCGGTGGTAAAGATATTTCCCTTGTACACCTCCTGCGGCTTCTGGATGCAGTTGGTGGTCATCAGGATGGTGCCTGGGAACGAGGCGAATTCCTTGGTTTGATTCTGCCAGGCAGTGCCATAATGTCCGTACAGGTGGGGATACTTCTTCAGGCCGGGATAGCCGTGGCAGGGCAGCATCTCGCCGTGGGTATAGATGTTTATACCTTTGCCCTCCGTCTGTTTGAGGAGTTCCTCGAGATCCTTGAGGTCGTGGCCTGAGATCAGGATCGCCTTTCCTTTTTTGGCCCCTAAGGGCACCTGGGTGGGTACAGGATGGCCATATCTGCCGGTGTTACCGGCATCAAGCAGCTCCATGGCCCGCAGGTTTATCTCGCCGCATTTTAAAACCAGGGCCATCCAGTCCTCCATACTCAGGTCTTTCCTGAGGATGGACGCCAATCCTTCGTGTATAAACGCATACACCTTTTCGTCTTTCTGGCCCAGGATCGCTGCATGGTCGGTGTATGCGGCCACCCCTTTTATTCCGAAGAGTAGGATGTGCTTGAGGGAACGGATGTCAGGGTTCTCAGTGGGGTCGGCCTTCAGGCTCACCGCTTCCGCCTGTTTGATTATCCCCTCCTCTGTGGGGGCTGGCATAAAATTTGCCGCAACTTCAGTGAACTCGGTCTTCCCGCCGGCAGCCTTGACCTTCGCCTTCAGCGTATTCCGCAGCTCCACTGTACGCTTTATGAGCTCAACAAAGCGTTCTGGATCAAAATCCACATTGGTCAAGGTCGAGAACATTGCCTCGCAGGCGAAGAGATCGACTTCCGGGTAGGTGATGCCCACCTTGCGGCCTTCCACCGCATAGAGGGAGAGGCCCTGGAGCGCGTGGATCAGCAGGTCCTGCAGGGCGGCAACTTCAGGCTTTTTGCCACATACTCCTACGACTGTACAGTCTTGGCCTTTGGCGGTTTGCTCACATTGATAACAGAACATAGTGCTCTCCACTTTCCTCCCACCTTAATATGTTCTTTCCCAAACATGTTAGGGACAACATTTATAGCGTCTCATAACGCGACGGAAGGAGGCCACCGTCAAAGAAGGGGAGTCTATCTTCAAGCCTGAGGAGATCTTCACCAAGGCGTGCGAGATCCTAGAAGCCAAGGCCACGGAGATGGCCTCCCTCCTCTAGGTATATATACCAGTCGAGTCTGGTCAAAGGCGCTAGCTTGAGGGGCTAGTTCCTTAGTGGATCCCTATGGTCGGATGCTCTTCCAGTGTTGCCAATCTCTCATAGCCTCATCGTAGCCGTTAGCTTTAAAACATAATAGGAAAATTTTTATAGTAGCCTGTGGGATAGAGACCATCAAGGGGTGGCGGTGTTGGTATCCAGTACGCTCAAGAAGGTACTCCTTCTCTCCTTCGTCCTCTCTACGGTCGTCCTGCTGATCGGCGGCTACTATACCTCTAAGAACACGGTCCCATATCCTGGGAAGGTCGTGGCCGGCGAGAAGGCCCTCACCGGAGGAGAAGCTATAAAAAGCGGTGAGGGGGTGTGGCAGAAGTACGGCCTCATGGACCTGGGTTCCGTCTGGGGCCATGGGACCCTCAGGGGGCCCGACTTCTCGGCCCTCACCCTCCACATGATGGGCGCAGAGATGCGGGACTACCTCTCCATGGATCTCTACAAAAAGCCCTATGCCCAACTGGACCCCAGCGACAGGGCAGTCATAGATGCCAAGACCATCTTCGAGATCAAGGAGAATCGTTATGATGCCACCGGAGACATCCTCACCCTGACACCCTCCCAGGCCTACGCCTACGGGAAGATAAGGGAATACTACCAGAAGATGTTCTCGGAGGGCTCCAAGGGGTACAACATCCTCCCTGGGCTCATAAAGAGCGAGGGCGAGAGGGGCGACCTCGCAGACTTCTTCTTCTGGACGGCCTGGGCCGCCGGCACCAAGCGGCCGGGGGAGGATTACACGTACACAACCAACTGGCCCAGGGACCCTTCCGTGGGCAATGACATAGCCCCCCTCGTGATCATCTGGAGCTACGTCTCCCTCCTGGCAATGCTCCTGGGTCTTGGCGTAGTTATCTACGTCATCCATAACTATCGCTTCTGGGGAGGTGCAGGCTGCGGACCGGAAGCGGCCCGGCGGCTGATCGCCGCTCCCATCACCTCCAGCCAGAGGACCGCCGCTCTATTTCTCCTGGTGGCGTTGGCCCTATTCCTGGTCCAAACTCTCTTCGGGGGCCTGATGGCTCACTACACCGTCAATCCCCTGGACTTCTACGGCCTGGACTTCATAGTCAAGCTCTTCCCCTACAACCTCGCCAAGAGCTGGCACCTCCAGCTGGCGATCTTCTGGATCGCCTCCTCCTGGATCGGCGCCTCTCTCTACCTGGCCCCTCTCCTCGGGGGCAGGGAGCCGAGGTATCAGGGGCTCCTGGTCAAGATACTCTTCGCCGCAGTCCTCATCGTGGCCGTGGGCAGCCTCCTGGGAGAGGCCGCCGGGATCAAGGGCCTCCTGCCGGGGGAGCTCTGGTACTGGTTCGGCCACCAGGGATGGGAGTTCCTGGAGCTGGGGCGCTTCTGGCAGACCCTCCTCTTCGTCGGCCTCCTCCTCTGGCTCGTCCTGGTCTTCCGGGCTGTGAGGAACCTCTTCCAGCGGGGGCAGGAGATGGGGGACATCCCCCACCTGTATATCTACAGCGCCATCGTGATCGTGGCCTTCTTCGCCTTCACCTTCCTTGTCAGGAGGGACACCCACATAACAGTCTCGGATTATTGGCGGTGGTGGATGGTCCATGTCTGGGTGGAGTCGCTCTTCGAGTTCTTCGCCGTTGCGATAACGGCGCTCGTCACCATCTACCTGGGCCTTGTAGGGAGGCCCGGGGCCGTCAGGATCGTCTATCTATCCGCAACCCTCGCCTTCGTCACGGGCATCATTGGCACCGGCCATCACTACCTCTGGTTCGGGGACCCGGCCTTCTGGGTGGCCGTGGGCGGCGTCTTCTCCACCCTGGAACCCCTCCCCCTCATCACCCTCGTGGCACGGGCATGGAGGGAGCAGGCGCACCTGGAGAGCAGCGGGGTCGACTTCCCCTACAAGTGGCCCATGCGGTTCCTGATAGCCTCTTCCCTCTGGAATTTCCTGGGCGCCGGGGTCTTCGGCTTCATCCTCACGACCCCCGTGGCCAATTACTATGAGCACTCCACCTACCTCACCATGAACCACGGCCACACGGCCCTCTTCGGGACGTACGGGATGCTTTCCATAGCCCTCATCCTGATCGCCTACCGGGGGATCGTCAGGCCCGAGTTCTGGGACGACAGGCCCCTCAAGCTTTCCTTCTGGGCCCTGAACCTGGGCTTCTTCTTCATGGC
>JACQPM010000058.1 GCA_016207475.1 Methanobacteriota archaeon
GGGGCGTACTTCCAGCGGAAGGTCTTCCTGATCTGCTTCAGCTCCGGGTGCCTCTCCTCCTCGGCCAGCTCCAGCCTGCTGATCTCGGCCTTCCCCTGGACCAGGACCCCCTCGTTGTTGAAGGGGTTCACGGGGTCCCTTATGTCCACCGTCAGGCTTATCGTGCGGTTCTCCTTCAGGTTCCGCACCTTCTTGGAGCCCTCGTCGGTGATGAAGTAGATCTCGCCCTTGTCGGGGACGTAGACGAAGAAGATGGGGGTCACGTGGGGCGCGTTCTCCCTGTCCGTGGTGCAGACGTAGCCGAAGTAGCTCTGGGTGAGCATGTCCTGGATTACCTTGGAGATCATGGCCGTCACATCGGGAGCCTTATCTGCTTGGCGGTCCTCCAGTAGAGGATGTCCTTGGGCTTGACCTCTATGAGGATCCTGCTGATGATGGGGGTCATCTGCCAGGCCCGAGGGAGCTCCGCCTTCTTGTCGCTGTACATCTTTACATACTCGGGATACTTGCGGAAGAAGAGTCTCCTGGCCTCGTGCATCCTGAGGAAGCCCAGGGGGAGGTCCTTCAACCCGTATATCTTGGCCTCACCCTGGAAGAGGACGGCCTTGTTCTTGAAGATGTCCTCCGGGTCCCTCACGTCGATGAGGAAGGCCATCTTGGGGTTCTCCCTCAGGTTCTTGAGCTTCTTCGACGCCACCGAGGTCACGAAGTATATGGACCTGCCGCTGAAGACGTATATGACGGAGGTGACGTGGGGCTCCATCCTGGTGTTGGAGCAGCCGAGATACGCGAACTTCCCATTCTCCACCAGCTCGTAGATGTCGGGGGGGAGCCATGGAACGGCGGAGAGGAGCCTTATGGAGAGGAGGGAGGCGAGGACCACGAATGTTGTGTAGCCGAGAAAGGCATAGAAGAGGAGCCGGTTGGGGTGGACGACAGGGGCCAGGAGGAGGGCTATGAGGCCTATAGAGAGGGTGTACAGGTCGAGCCTCTTCAGGTAGCTCACCTCTGTATACGGGGTGTACTCGAGCCTCTCCCGCTCCCTGGAGAGCCGCTCCAGCTTGACGGACCTCCAGAGGGAGAGGAGGGAGACGTATATGCCGAGGCCCATGCGGTAGGAGATGTCCCAGAAGAGGCCCCCGACGAGGACCAGCAGGATGAAGTCCTCCTCCGGGCTGTAGCCCAGCCCCCCGAACCAGTCCGAGAGGAGGTCGTAGCCGTAGGGGCTCGATGCCAGGCCCCGAAATGGGAAGAGGTATACCATGATGCTCAGGAAGATTATGATCCCGGGGATGGAGCCGTAGCGGTGGGGGTGGAAGAGGACGCCCTTGTACTGCCCGATGAGCCTGTTCTCGTCCTCGCTCAGGGAGAACCTGAACTTCCTTATGGTGGGGGCTATCTCCAGGAGGACCAGGGACCAGAGGATGACCGCCGATACGGCCAGGGTGCCGTAGAAGATCACCCTCAGGCCCAGGTTGTAGTATACGCCCACCAGGATGCCTATGACCTCCATCACCAGGAGCTGGAGGAGGACGTTGTACCTCCGGGGGAGCCAGGAGAAGGGGGGTATGCTCTCCACTATGATCTCGTAGATCCACTTCATCTCCCTCTCGGCCATGCTACCGGAACTCCAGGAGTTCGATACCTATCTTATCGCCTATCTCTACCTTCGCACACCCTGCCTTGAAGGGGCCGCAGTTGAGGAGGAGGCTCCTGCCGAGGGTGTCGGTGCCCTTCGCCTCGTGGATGTGGCCCGAGATGACGAGGTCCGGCTGGTGGGCATCCACGAACTCCCGCACCTTCCTGGACCCGGCATGGACGCCGGCCCTCGTGGTGTCCACCCGCATCCCGTGGGGAGGGGAGTGGCTCACCATCACAAGTCTCGCAGCATCCACGGCCATCTGGTGCCCCCGTGTCAGGAAACCCCAGAGCTCCTCCTCCTCGTACTCCTGGGGGGTCCCGAAGGGCGTGCTGTTGGAGCCTCCCGTTCCGAAGAAGCCTATGCCCTCGATCACCCTGCCTGTCCCGTGGAGGCTGATCCCCCGCTCTGCCAGCACCTCGTTGACCCCTGGCCTGTCACAATTCCCGGGTACCGCCAGGAGGCGGGGGTTGAGCTTGAGGAACTCTTCTACGATCCCTTCCACCTCCTGCCGCCCCCCGAAGTTCGTGATATCCCCTGCCAGGACTATCAGGTCCGCCCCCTCCAGCTCCCCTTTCACCCTGGGGAGGCTCTCCAGGGAGCCGTGGATGTCCGAGATGCAGAGGAGGCGCATGGGTTTTAATATCTCAAGAGGGATAAAAAGATTGGGGGTAGGACTATGGAGGCAAACGCGGAGATCGAAGAGGCCCTCGGGAGGATCGAGGCGGAGGTAGCAAAGGGGAACTACGACCTCAAGGGCCTGGGTTTCTGGAGACTGGTTGGAGAGGTGGGACGCGATCCGGGGCTCGCGGATAGGTTCGCGGAGCGGATCGCCAGGGTGGACCGCCTGGCCTTCGAGAGGTGGGCAAACTTCGGCCTTACGGCCCCCGTATGGCTGGGGAACCTCCTGGAGCTGGCGGGGGCCCTCATAGGCCTCGGGATCCTCCTCTCTGCCCTGGGGGAGGAGGGGAACATCCAAGGCATCGGCCTGGTGGTAGGGGCCGGTATCCTCATGGTTACGCTCCACCCCCTGGCTCACTACGCCGTCGGGAGGGCCCTGGGGATCACCTTCACCCATTACTTCCTCGACGGCCCGGCCAAGGTCCAGCCCTCGGTGAAGACCGACTACGCGACTTACCTCAGGGCAACCCCCCTCAGGCGGGCGGCGATGCACGCAGCGGGGGCCCTGGCGACCAAGCTCGTCCCGATAGGGGTATTGGTCATGGCCGTGCTCGTAAAAGCCCCGGGCTGGTCCATCCTGGCATTGGCGGCCATCGCGACCGTCGTCGTAGCCACGGACATACTCTTCAGCACCAAGATAGGGGACTGGAAGCGGGTCCTGAGGGAGGTCAGGGCCCACCGGGGAAGCGGAGAAAAGTAGTTAAAGGAAAGTGGTAGAGGGTGAGGGCATATATTGGGGAAAGGCTGAATTGGTCAGGACCGAGGGTCCTCTATAAAGCCCTGCGGGCGCTCAGGGGCTAGATCGCCACGTCCAGGATTGCGGCCAGGCAGAGGACCGCCAGGTAGAGGCCTGAGAGCTTGAAGACCCTCCTGGCCCTCTCTGGGCTGGGGTCCGAGGA
>JACQPM010000059.1 GCA_016207475.1 Methanobacteriota archaeon
ACGCCGGCGGCGGCGTGAAGGACCCGTCGTACGAGCAGGTGTGCACCGGGACCACGGGGCACGCCGAGGTCGTCCAGATCACGTTCGATCCTGCCGTGGTGTCGTTCCGGGAACTGCTGCAGGTCTTCTTCACCATCCACGACCCGACCACGCCGGACCGGCAGGGGGCCGACATCGGCACGCAGTACCGCTCCGCCGTGTTCTTCCATTCGCCGGAGCAGCAGCAGGTGGCGCAGTCGGTGATCGCGGACATGACGGCGCAGAAGGTCTGGGACGCGCCCATCGTGACCGCGGTCAGGCCCTTCACGACCTTCTACCCGGCCGAGGAGGACCACCACGGGTACTTCAGGCGCAACCCTGACAATCCCTACTGCCGCGCGGTGATCGCGCCCAAGGTGGCCGAGTTCCGCAGGCAGTATCTCGCGAGGCTCAAGAGGTAAAAAAGGAAGCTTTATATCCCGGGCCCCGGCAGTATCCATAGGGGAAGGCTGATTATCCGTATAGGGAACGGGATCGAGGTCGAGGTGAAGGGGACGCGGATCTTCCTCGACCCCCGGCGGCCCGAGGGTTTGTCCTTCACTTCGCACGCCCATTCTGATCACGCCCCGCGGGGGCCCGTGGGGGAAAGGCTCATAGCCTCGAAAGAGACACGGGGCCTCCTCGGATTCCCCGGCGAGGGGGAGAGGGAGTTCCAGGCCCACGGCCTCCGGTTCCGTATCCTGAACGCTGGGCACATCCTGGGCTCCTCCCAGCTCTGCGTGGAGGACGGCTTCACTTTGGTATACACGGGGGACATGAACCTCGCTGGAGGGCTCACCACCGGGAAGGCGGAAGTCCCGAGGTGCGACGTCCTGATCCTGGAGGCGACCTTCGGCAGCCCCAGGTACGTCTTCCCGCCCAGGGCTGAGGTTTTGAAGGAGATAAGGGACTGGGCCGAGGAGTGCTTCGCAAAGGGCAGGCGGCCGGTCTTACTGGCCTACGCCCTGGGCAAGGCCCAGGAGCTGACGAGGGGGCTCTCCGGGGGACTTGAGATAAGAGTTCACGAGACAGCCCTCAAGTTCCACCAGCGGTACGAGAGCCTGGGTGTAAACTTGGGGAGATATGCGCCCTACGAAGATGGGGAGGACGGCGACTACGTCGTCATCACACCGCCAGGGACGAAGGGGAGGTGGGAGGGACATCCCAGGGCCATGGTCTCGGGCTGGGCCCTGGACGGAAACGCTGCCCGAAGGTACGGGGTCGAGGAGGCGTTTCCGGTGAGCGACCACTCGGACTTCCCGTCCCTCCTGGAGTATGTGGAGAAGGCGCAGCCGCAGGTGGTCTACACGGTCCACGGCTCTGCCGGGGAGCTCTCGGCGGAGCTGAGGGCCAGGGGTTTCTACTCGGTGCCCCTGTAGGAGCGCAGGTACTTATAGTCCTGGGGAGAGTGTAAATCGATGGGCAATAGGGTCTGGGTCCTGTGCGATGGGATCGAGGAGGGGGTCGCCATGGTGAAGGGGGTCCTGGAGGATGCCGGCCCTCTGAAGGAGGGCGTGGAGATAGGATTTATCCTGACTGCCAAGGGGCGGAAGGGCGGTGGAAAAGGCTCCCTCCTGGAGGGCCTCATCCTGGAGGAGGGGGTGAGGTGCATAGGTGTGGAGCGCCTGGGCTACGGGAGGGACGAGGATATCGTGGGACCCGTCAGGGAGATCGCTGGGGGGTCGAGGGTCTACCTCTCGGGGATGGATAGAGGGCTCATCAAGGTCCTGGAGAGGGGAGGGCTGGAGGTGAAGGTCCTGGGGGGGATGCCCAGGGTCGCGGAGGTCATGACCAGGGGGGTGAAGACCCTGACCCCCGAGGCCACGGCCTACGAGGCAGCCAGCCTTATGGACGTCGTCGATATAGGCTCCGTCGTTGTTATAGACGAGGAGGAGGCGCCCGTGGGGATAGTGACCAGGTCCGACATCCTGAGGGCTGTGGTCAAGTTCAAGGACCTCCAGAAGGTGCGGCTCAGGGACGGGGTCATGTCCTTCCCGGTGGCCACCATAGGGCCCGATGCGGACGTGGCTACCGCCAGCAAGATGATGGGGGAGAGGGGGATCAAGAGGCTCCCGGTGGTCAAGGGTGATAGACTTGTGGGGATCGTGAGCGCCACGGACCTGGTCAGGGTGAGGACCAGGAGGGCTTAGGCCTCTCCAACGGCCTTTGCCTCTGCCGCGATGGCGGGAACCATCACCACCCTCCCCTTCACCGCCTCCTGGAAGGGTTCGAAGCCGATCCTGGCCACCAGGTCTCCTATCCTCTCCCTCTTGCCGGCGTTGGCTGTATAGAAATCCAGGACCTTCTGGACGACATCCACGAGCTCGGGGGCCCTATCGGCCTTCACTATCTTCAGGGGGCGCCCGTCCATGGGCTTCATCCCGCCCTTCCCGCCTATGAAGACCTTGTATCCCGAGGGGACGCCGTAGATGCCTATGTCCCTGGTTCGGGCCTCGCTGCAGGAGTTGGGGCAACCGGAGATCCCGATCTTCACCGGCCGCTGGAGCTCCCATCCGGTGAAGCGCTCGTGCAGTTGTCTTCCCAGATCCAGGGTGGGCTGGAGCCCGTTCTTGCAGTACTCCTTCCCTGGGCAGGCCCTTACGTTGCGGACGACGGCGCCGCTCGTCCCCACCCCGAAGCCCGCCGCCTGCAGGGCGTTCTTGGCCTCCTCGACCCTCTCGGGCGGGACGCCCAGGATGATGAGCCTCTGCCCTGCCGTGAGGTGTATCCTCTCCCCAAATCGCCGCGCCACCTCCGTTATGGCCGCCAGCTCCCCGGGGGTGAGCATCCCAACCTTTATATCCGGTACTATGCCTATCCGCCCGTCGTTCTGGACCTTCTCCCACCGCGCCATCCATCCACCTCCTCAGGCTAGCGCAACAGAGCCCTTCTCCCCGGTCCTGATCCTCACGGCCTCTTCCACCGGGCAGACGAAGACCTTCCCGTCCCCCACCGACCCTGTGCGGTTCTGCTCCATGATGAGCTTCACGACCCCATCCACATCCTCGTCCCTCACCACCAGGGTTAGCAGCACCTTGGGCAGGTAAGAGATCCCGGCCTCTGGCCGGGAGTGGTACCTCAGCCCCTTCTCCTTCCCCCGCCCCACCACACTGCAGGATGTTATGGAGAGGCCCACCGCCCCGCAGGCCTCCTTGGTCCTCCTGGCCTTCTCCCTCCTGATGATGGCGATGACCTCTCTCACAGCCCCTTCTCCCCGGTCCTTATGGTATAGGCATCCAGGACCTCTGTAATGAAGATTTTTCCATCACCATAGTTCCCTGTCCTGGCCCCCTCCATCACCGCCTCCAATACCTTCGGTACCTCCCCGTCCTCCACCACCAGCATGAGCATCACCTTGGCGAGCTCGTCGTAGCTGGCCCCCCCGACCTGGAGCCCCTTCTGCCTCCCCCTCCCCAGGACATCCATCTTGGTGAGAGGGATAATTCCCTTCTCCTCCAGTTTCTTC
>JACQPM010000060.1 GCA_016207475.1 Methanobacteriota archaeon
CATAAGCCCGAGGATGTTCAAGTCCCTCGTCATGACGAACCTGGTGAAGACCATAGACAATATAAAAGTCCCGAAGATCCTCCACATCTGCGGGGATACCAACCCGGTGGTGGATCTCATGGCCCAGTGCCACGCCGACGCGGTAAGCGTGGAGAAGAAGTGTGACCTGGTGAAAGCGAGGGCCAAGATAGGGCCCAACGTCCTCCTCTTCGGCGACATCGACCCCTTCGGCCTCCTCTGTTCTGGGAAGCCCGAGGAAGTGAAAGCGGCCGTGAAGACGGCAATAGAGAAAGGGGTCAACGCGGTCATGCCCGGGTGCGACCTGTGGCCAGACTTCCCCAGTGCGAACATGCGGGCCATGATCGAGGCGACGAAGGAGTACGGGAGGCTTACGTAAAACTAATAAAAGGAGGTTTCGGAGATGGCTAACAAGGAAGAGCTGAAGAAGAAGATAGCGGATGCGGTTGTTCATTGGGAAGATGAGAAGGTCAAGGAGTACTGCAACGAGTGGCTCAAGGCAGGCTTCGATGCCAAGGAGGGGATCTTCGAAGGCCTGGCGGCCGGGATGAAGGTCGTGGGCGACCTCTTCGACAAGCAGGAGTACTTCGTGCCCGAGGTCCTGATGTGTGCTGATGCGCTGTACGGCGGCCTGGACATCCTGAGGCCCCACGTCAAGCAGGAGGCCGGGAAGGTCAAGGGCTCGGTCGTCACCGGCGTCGTCGAGGGCGACGTCCACGACATAGGCAAGAACATCGTCAAGCTGATGTACGAGATCGCGGGCTTCACCGTCTACGACCTGGGCAAGGACGTGCCGCTGGACAAGTTCGTGGATGAGCAGCTCAAGACCGACTCGGAGCTGGTCTCCCTCTCGGCCATGATGACCACCACCATGGGCGGGATGAAGGTCGTCATAGACAAGATCAAGGCCAGGAACCCCAAGTGCAAGATCCTGATAGGCGGCGCGCCTGTGACCGAGAAGACAGCCGAGCTCTACGGCGCCGACGCCACGGCCAAGGACGCCACGAACGCCCTCAAGGAGGCCTTGAGGATGGTGGATGCCCTGAGGACCGAGAAGGTAGTCTAGGAGCCTTACGGCTCCTTCTATCTCCGCGAACGAGAGGATCTCCATGGCCACCAAGAAGTACAAGGTGATATTCCAGCCCTCTGGCAGCAGGGGGCTGGTGGATGAGGGAAAGACTGTAAGGGATGCGGCCCAGGCCCTGGGCGTGGATATAGAGTCCGTCTGCGGCGGCAAGAGGACCTGCGGCAAGTGCAAGGTCAAGATCCAGGAGGGCTTCTTCGAGAAGTTCGATATCGACTCCAAGATGGACCATCTCACACCCCTGGAGCCCGAGGAGAAGAAGAAGATCAAGCCCCAGGAGCTGGAGGACAACTACCGGCTCGCCTGCACCGCCAAGGTCAAGGGCGACATACTGGTCTTCGTCCCCGAGGAGAGCCGGGGCGGCGGGCAGGTGGTCAGGAAGGCAGCCACCGACATAAAGATCGAGAACAACCCCGCCATAAGGAAGTACTACGTCGAGCTCCCACCACCGACGCTCCACGACCCCGAGGGGGACCTGGAGAGGCTCTTCAAGGAGCTGCAGAAGGCCCACTTCCTCTCCGACCTCACCATGGACTATGTGGTCCTCAAGGACCTCCCGACGGTCCTGCGGAAGGACAAGTTCAAGGTGACGGTCACGGTATGGGAGAACGAGTTCGGGAAGAAAGAGGTCATAAAGGTCGAATCGGGCCTCAGCACCAGGAGGGTGGGCCTGGCGGTGGACATAGGCACCACCACGGTGGTGGGCTACCTGACGGACCTCTCCACCGGGAAGGTCATCTCCGTCGACTCGATGATGAACCCCCAGGTCCAGTACGGCGAGGACGTCATGGCCAGGATCAGCTACGCCATGAGCAACCCCGACGGGCAGGAGAAGATGCACAAGGCCATAATAGAGGGGCTGAACAAGATCATCAGGGTGGCCACGGAGGAGGCTAACCTGACCCCCGATGATGTCCTGGGGATGGTGGTGGTGGGCAACACCTGCATGCACCACCTCTTCCTGAACATCAACCCCATACCCGTAGGCAAGGCGCCATTCCCGCCGGCCTGCCACCACTCCGTCTACGTCAAGGCCAGGGACCTGAAGCTGGTCACCTCGCCGGCCGCCTGGGTCTACGTCCTGCCCAACGAGGCAGGCTTCGTAGGTGCCGACAACATGGGCGTGGTCATAGCCCTGGAGCAGTACAAGCACCCGGAGATCGTCCTGGCGATAGACATCGGGACCAACGGCGAGATAGACTTCGGGAACAATCGGAAGATGTTCTCGACCTCCTGCGCCACGGGACCGGCCTTCGAGGGGGCCCACATCAAGTACGGGATGAGGGCCGCGCCGGGGGCCATCGAACACCTGAAGGTAGACCCAGTCACCTACGAGGTGGACTTCAAGGTGATAGGGAAGGCCGAGTGGCATGGGCACGCCGTCGATGCCGACGTAGTCGCCAGGGGTATCTGCGGCTCGGGCATCATAGAGGCCGTGGCAGAGCTCTTCAAGGCCGGGATCGTGAAGAGGAACGGGAACTTCAACATGGACCTCAAGGAGAAGACATCGAGGCTGAGGATAGGGGACGACGGCCTCCCGGAGTTCGTCATGGTCTGGGAGAAGGACACCTCCATCGGGAAGGACATAACCGTCACCCAGCACGACGTCAGGGCCATGCAGCTCGCCAAGGGCGCCCTCTACACCGGCTCCAAGATCCTGATGAAGAACTTCGGGGTCAAGGAGCTCGACAAGGTGCTCCTGGCCGGGGCCTTCGGCTCCTATATCGATAGGGAGGCCTCCATGGTGATAGGGATGTTCCCTGACTGCGACCTGGAGAAGGTCAAGGCCGTGGGGAATGCGGCCGGAGACGGCGCGAGGATCGCGCTGGTGAACAAGGAGAAGAGGAAGGAGGCGGACGTCGTAGCCCGCCAGATCCAGTACGTAGAGCTGACCGTGGACCCGGAGTTCCAGAAGGAGTTCATGATGTCGATGCACTTCCCCCACATGAAGGACTCCTTCCCCCACGTCCAGCACATACTGGACAAGATACCCAAGGTATAGGAGGCTAAGAATGCTGAAGCTGAACAGGAAGCAAGAGGTCTACAAGATAGGCGGCGTCAAGGTAGGAGGGCAGCCTGGGGAGAACCCCACCTTCCTCCTGGGCACCATGTTCTACAACGGCCACAAGATCATCGAGGACAGGAAGACGGCCAAGTTCGACAAGAAGCGGGCCGAGGAGCTCATAAACAAGCAGGAGACCCTCTCGGACCAGACGGGAGTACCAGGGGGGCTGGACCTGGTAGCCAACTCCACCTTCGAGATAGAGAAGTACATAGAGTTCGTCACTTCCGTCACCGACATGCCCTTCTCCATAGACATATGGACCGTGGAGCCGAAGCTCGGGGGCGCGAAGTACATTGCGGAGCACGGCCTGACGGACAGGGCCATCTACAGCAGCATAGCGCCCTGGTCCAAGGACATCCGGAAGGAGATAGACACCCTGAAGGTGCTGAAGCTGAAGAACGCGATCCTGGTGGCCTTCGACATGGCCGACAAGTCCGTGGAAGCCAGGGTGAGGCTACTGGACGAAAAGCTCCTCCCATGGGCCAAGGAGGCAGGGTTCAAGAACTTCCTCCTGGACACCGCCGTACTGACCATACCCTCTATCTCCTACTCCTGCCTCTCGAACCAGAGGCTGAAGGAGAAGTACGGCTGCCCCACCGGATGCGCCCCTTCCAACGGGACAGATATCCTGAAGAAAGAGGCGGAGCAGAAGTGGGAGAAGGTCGGGTTCCACGGCATGGACTCGGCGGCCCACGCCCTGGGGGCCTTCCTCTGGAACGATTGGCTCCTCTACGGGGCCATCGAGAGCGCCAAGTGGATGTTCCCTGCGGTGGCCATGGCCAACGTGCTCCAGGCGACCCTGGAGTTCAGCCCCAAGGACCTCCCGGCGGACCCGAACCACCCCTTGAACAAGCTCTTCGCCAAGGACGTGGCGGAGCTGAAGAAGGCGATAGGAGGAGCGTAAGCTCCTCACCTATCTATTTTTTTATTCTTTCCCAAAGGCCGTCCCGGCTCGTGGATGACCTTGCCGGTCTCTTCGTTCGGCCTCAGCCCTGCCATCCGCGCCAGTTGCTCCCTGAACTCGTCGGAGCGGAGGGCCCCCAGAAAGCGCCGCACTGCCGGTTTATCCATCCTATCCGCAGGTATCGCGAAGTCGTACTTCTCTTCCCGGAGGGGGAGGAAGGTCAGACCGTACTGTTCGGCCACAGTCCTGATGGCCAGGCCCACGTCCGCCCTCCCGAAGGCCACGGCAGCGGCCACGGCCGTATGGGACTTCGCCTCCACCTGGTAGCCCTTTATGCCCTGGATCAAGGCCTTGAAGCTCTCGCCCCGCTCCTTCGCCAGTCGCTTCAGCTCCATCTCCAGCAGGATCCTAGTCCCGGAGCCTGCGTTCCTGTTGATGAGGGTTATATCTGGTCTGAAGAGGTCCTCTTTCCCCTTTATCCCTCTGGGGTTCCCCTTGGCCGCCACCAGCCCCTGCTCCCGGTCGTAGCCCCTCACCAGGTAAGCGCCCCTTGCGATCTTGAGCCTGGCCAGGAAAGGCAGGTTGTACTCTCCGGTCGCATCGTCTATCAGGTGCGTGCCGGCTATGTCGGCCTCCCCCCTCCGCACCGCCATCATGCCTCCCGAGGAGCCGACATTTATCACCTTCGCCAAGATGGGCCGCTCCACGTTCATCAGGGCCAGGAGGAGGTCCACGCCCAGGCAGTGGGACCCGATGATGGTCAGATCCGTAGGCCTAAGGCCCTCGCTCAGGAGCGCCACCTCCACGTCGCTACCCTCGGGTACGAGTTCCATGAGCTCCGGGACCTCGATGTAGCCGTCGGCCTCTGCCAGGGTGGTTATCGCCCCGGAGCCCGTCAGGATGGGATAGGCGCTAAGGCCGCCGTCGGCGCCCTGGACCAGGTTCACTAGAATGTACTCGTACCTCCCCTTGGCGGAGTAGAGCCTCATGGCCGCCCTCGCCTGGACCTTCTTCCTCTCCACCTCCGGCAACTGGGCCATGGCCCTGAGGAGGGGGGCTAGGAGGACATCGAAGACGACCATGGCCGACGTGGGATATCCGGGTAAGCCTATTATCGGTTTGTTACCCACCACCCCTATCACCGTGGGCTTCCCAGGCTTTATCGCCACCCCATGGACTATCACCCCGGGCCTGCCGAGGTCGTCTATGATCCTGTAGACCAGATCGCCCAGACCTGCGGAGGTCCCGCCAGAGGTTATCACCAGGTCGTACCTCTCCACCATCTCCCGCAGCTTTTTGAAGAGGGCCTTCGGGTCGTCCTTCACCACGCCCAGGAACTCGGCATTGCATCCATTCTCCCTGACGGCATGGGCTATCGCCCTACCGTTGACATCGTAGATCTGCCCGAACTCCAGTTTTTTGCCCGGTTCCACGATCTCGTCCCCCGTGGATATTATCCCGACGCTGGGTCTGGAGTAGACCTCCACCTTCCCCAGACCCAAGGCCGCGAGGACGCCCGTCTCCCTGGGGGTTATTATGGTGCCCCTCCTCACGACCGTCTCTCCCCGCATTATATCCGAGCCAGCGGCCATGACATTCTCGCCGGGGGTGACGGGCTTGTATATTAGGATCTTGCGTCCCTTCCTGTGGGTGTACTCCACCATGACGACGGCGTTGGCGCCCTTCGGGAGGGGGGCCCCCGTGGCGATGGCAATGGCACCTCCCTTCCCAATCTCGAGGGTACGGGCCTCCCCCGCCATTATCTGCCCCTTCAGGGCCAGCTCTCTGGGCCTCTCCTCGTCGGCGTGGAAGGTCTCTGTAGCCTGGACCGCATACCCGTCCATCGTCGCCCTGTCGAAGGGTGGGACGTCTATGGGCGCCGCCACGTCCACGGCCGTCACCCTCCCCAGGGCCTCATCGAGCCCTACGACCTCCACCCTGGGCGCGAAGGTGAAGCTGGAGCGGAGCCTCCTCCTCGCCTCCTCTATGGTGACGACCTCGTGGAACTCCTTCTGCTCCATTACCCCTTCACATTCCCTATGGGCTTGAGCCCCACGACCTTTCTGGTGATCCCGGCGCACTCCAGGGCCTCCACGACCTCGGAGATGTTCTTATAGGCAAAGCCCGCCTCCTCGGCCAGGCCGGGCATGGAGACGGCCTTGACGACTATCCCGCGCTCCTCGAGGCTCCTCTGGAGGTCCCTCCCGAAGACCTTCCGCTTGGCCGCCGCCCTGGACATGGTCCTCCCGGAGCCGTGGGCCGTGGAGCCGAAGGTCTCTTCCATGGCCCTCTCGGTACCCACCAGGACGTAGGAGCCCGTCTCCATGGACCCTCCCAGGATCACCGGCTGCCCTATATCCCTGTATATGGGCGGTAGTTCCTCCCTCCCGGGGCCGAAGCACCTGGTGGCGCCCTTCCGGTGGACCACCACATCCTTCATTCCGCCGTCAATCCTGTGCCTCTCCACCTTGGCGATGTTGTGGGCTACGTCGTAGATCACGTCCATGCCCAGGGCCTCGGCGTCCCTGCCGAAGACCTGGGAGAAAGTCTCCCTCACCCGGTGGAGGATCATCTGCCTGTTGGCAAAGGCGTTGTTGGCGGCGCAGGCCATGGCCTTGTAGTAGTCCTGCCCCTCCGGGGAGCGGAAGGGGGCGCAGGCCAGCTCGCGGTCCCGGACGGTGATGCCGTACCGCTTCATGGCCCCGTCGAAGACCCTCAGGTAGTCGGTCGCCACCTGGTGGCCGAACCCCCGCGAGCCGCAGTGGAACATGACGAAGATCTGGTCGGCATCCCCGATCCCAAAGGCGTTGGCTGTCTGGGGGTCGTAGATCTCCGCCGCCCTCGCCACCTGGACCTCTAGATAATGATTGCCGGAGCCCAGGGTGCCGAGCTGGCCTATCCCTCTCTTCAGGGCGTGGTCAGAGACCTTCTCGGGGTCGGCGCCCTTTATGCACCCGTACTCCTCTATCCGCTCCAGGTCCCGCTCCCAGCCGTACCCCCGCTCCACGCACCACCTGGCGCCCAGGCGCGTCATCTCCTTGAACTCGCCGGGGGAGAGCTTCAGCATCCCCTTGGAGCCGACCCCGGCTGGCACCGATCGGAAGAGGGCATCCACCAGCTCCTTTATCCGCGGTCTGACCTCCTGGAGGGTCAGGTTCGTCCTGACCAGCCTCATCCCGCAGTTGATGTCGAAGCCGATCCCCCCAGGGGATATCACCCCCGTCTCCGGGTCGAAGGCAGCTACGCCCCCGATGGGAAAGCCGTAGCCCCAGTGGCCGTCCGGCATGCAGTAGGAGAAGCGCTGGATCCCGGGAAGGCAGGCCACGTTGGTCACCTGTTCGAAGACCCCCTGGTCCATCTCCCTCAGAAGCTTCTCCGTGGCGTAGATCCGCGCCGGGACGAGCATCCCCTCCTTCTCGGTGGGAGGGATCTCCCAGATGCACTCTGCGATCCTCTTGATCTCCATCCTTTGTTCAGCCAAACCCTTACCCCCTATAACTTATGTCTGACACTCCTATTAAATATCCAGTACCACCCTGGCCCTGTAGCCCTCCTCGGTCTTCTTGAGGTAGAAGAGGTGGTATGTGACCGCCTTGACGTCGGCCCGGAGCCTGTGGCGGGCCTGGTCTATCTCCTCTCCCATGGCCTCTGCCCTGAGCCTGTACCTGCCATCCCCTTTGATCCTGACCTGGAAGCGGGAGAAGAGCATGGCCTCCGCGTCCTTGAGGTAGACCAGCTCCGAAAGCCAGTCGTAGAGGAGCCTGTCCATCTCCTCGTTCTCCAGCTCTATCTCCTTAACGACTTTGGACTCCACGCCCTCCAGGTCGACCATCACCTCGAAGGTGGCCAGGGCAGCGGCCTCGAAGAGCTCTCCCAGGTCCCTCCCCCAGGCCTCGAAGGCCACGTCCGCGATGGCCACTTCCTCCAGATAGCGGTAGGGCATCAGCACCTCTTGAAGAGGTGGACCGTCACCCTCTCCCCCTCCTCTATCCCCTCGGTATTCTCGGGCACTATGACGAAGCCGTCGGCCCTGACGAGGCTCGAGACGATCCCGGACCCCGTCACCCTTATGGGCTCTGCGAAGAGCCCCTCTCCAGACCGCTCCAATCTTATCCTCACGAAATCCCTCCTCCCCAGCTCCGAGGCGATCTTCCTCCTCAGGGTGGCCGTCGTCTGGGGATAGGGGCTGCAGGGTTCCATCCCCTGGAGCCTCTGGAGGTAGGGCCTGCAGAAGGTCTCGAAGGCCACCACGGAGGCCACCGGGTAGCCCGGGAGCATGAAGACCATCTTGCCCCTCACCAAGCCGAAGCCCGTGGGCTCCCCGGGGCGCATCGCCACCCCGTGGACCAGCACCTTCCCCAGATCACCGACTATCTCGGGGACCCAGTCCTTCTCCCCCACCGAGGTGGCCCCGCTGACCAGGACCAGGTCATATCCCAGGGCCCCTTCGATGGCCCTCTTCACCTCGTCGTAGTCGTCCCTCACGATCCCCAGCCGCTCCGGGAGCCCGCCGTTCATCTCCACCATGGAGGCGAGGGCGTAGCTATTGACCTCGTATATCTTCCCCTCGGCCAGCCTGTCGCCGGGCTCCACCAGCTCGTCCCCCGTGGATATTATACCCACCCTCGGCCTCCTGGAGACAGGGACGCAGGATATCCCCAAGGCCGCTGCTATCGCCACGTCCTGGGGCCTGAGCCTTGACCCTTTCTGGAGGACCCTCTCGCCCTTCTTGACGTCCTCGCCCCTGGGGGAGGCGTTCTTGCCAGGGGCCACCGGCGCGTAGACCTCCAGCGTCCCATCCTCCTCCCTGGCCTGCTCGAAGATGACAACGGCGTCAGCCCCCCGCGGTAGGGGACCGCCGGTCATCACTTTCACGGCCTCGAACTCCCCCACGGTCCCCTCGAAGGGGCGCCCCATGGCCGCCTCCCCGGTCACCTTGAAGAGGGCTGGGCTCCCCTGGCTGGCCCCGAAGGTATCCTCTCCCCTGACCGCGTAGCCGTCCATCGCCGCCCTTGGAAAGGGGGGCAGGTCCATGGACGAGACCAGGTCTTCGGCCAGGACCCGGCCGTAGGCCTTTTCAAGGCCTACCTCTTCGGCGCCCAGCGGCTTGGCAGTACTCAGGAGAATCTCCAATGCCCCTTCCACGGGGGTCCTCTCCCTGAAGCCCCTCTTCCTGACGCCCACTATCCCGCCCCCAGCAGTGCCTTGAGCCGCTCCAGGTCCCCTGGCGTATTTACGTTGAAGAAGGTGAGGAGCCCCCTGTCCTGGGCCCGGAACTCCTCCACCGATATGTATCGCACGTCTGCCATCCGCGCTACTGCGCCTTTGACGTCCCTGGCCCCCCCTTCCAGGGTCTCCTTGCAGGCAGAGAGGAGGGGCCCCACCCTGTAGAGGGCCTGGAGGGGGTGGATGCGATCCCCGTCCCTCGGCACCAGGGCGTCGTGGGGTCCAATCTCCTCCAGCATCTGTCTCAGGACACCAGGTCGCAGTACAGGGCTGTCGCAGGTGAGGACCAGGACGTATTCGCCGGTACAGCGCTTCAGGGCGGTGAGGAGCCCCCCCAAAGGACCTATCGGCCCTTCCTCGTCCACC
>JACQPM010000061.1 GCA_016207475.1 Methanobacteriota archaeon
CCCCTCCTCGGTGAAGATATCCCTCCCGGTTATCTCGCTCAACTTGGATACCATGGCCTGTCCTCCTCCGCAGGTTCGCACCAGCGGACCACAAGAGACTTCTGCATCACCGGTATAAAAACATTTTTATACGCCGGGGGCGGGGGTGAGCCGCACCCTGAGGGCCAGAGCCCCCTCGGGGTAAAGGAAGAGGGGATCTATCTCCAGCCCCAGGATCTCGGGCCTCTCCAGCCCCAGCCTCGAGAGGGCGTCGACGACGCCGGCAAGGGCCTCCAGGTCGCACCCCCCCTCCAGAAGGATCTCCCCGTTCTTCAACCCCTCCACCATCTCCAGGACCCCATCCCTGGAGACAGGCGCCGTCTTGTAGGCGGTGTCGCCCAGGACATCGGTGAAGAGGCCGCTCAGCCCCAGCGTTACCGCCAGGCCGAACTCCCCCCTGATGAACCCGACCCTCACCTCCCGCCCCTGGGGAACCATCCGCTGGACCAGGACCCCCCCAGAATGGGCACCGGTAGAGGCAACCTCGGCGGCTTCCAGGACCTTTCTGTACCCTTCCCTCACTCCATCCTCCGAACCGATATCCAAGAGGAGGCAGCCGTTCCTACGGCAGCCCCTGAGCCCCTGGGTGAGGGCCTTCAAGGCCACCGGGTAGCCGACCCTCCTGGCCATGGCCACCGCCTCCTCCTCGGACCTCGCGACCCCGCCCTCGGGGGATGGGATGCCGTACCTGGCTATGAGGGCCCTCACCTCCTCTTCGCCCAAGGCCTCCCTCATACCCTTTACTTCCATGCCTAAAGTTTTAAAAGTATGCTGGTCATAAGTTTATATCCTTGGTTTGTTGCCCTCGTAGCCCAGCCAGGATAAGGCACCGGCCTTCTAAGCCGGGGATCTCGGGTTCAAATCCCGACGGGGGCATATGTCAGCACTTCGGGAGGACTCCCGCCGGTCGTCCTCCCTCGCGCCGACACCCCTTGTCAGCGCTTCGCAGGACTCCCTACGGTCGTCCTGCTCGCGCCGACACCCCTTCGAACCGCTCCTCGGACTTCGGTTACGCCTAGTCCTCGTCGCGGCTCGACCCATAACCTCAACTACAAGTCGTAAACCATCAAATTAATGGAATTTTCAAGCCATGGCAAGTTTTGTTTTCAAAAATGTATTTATAACCCCTTAGCCAGGTATTAATGGAGTTGGAGGGGCACGATGTTCCAAGTCGGTTCGAAAGACCCAGAAGAGCTGGAGAGGGTCCTGCGTCAGAACCTGGAGTCCTCCTGCATCGACTACGCCACCGACTTCGGGGCTGAGGAGGTCCGAAAGATAATAGACGCAGTCCTGGAGCAGTGGAAGAAAGAGAGCGATGGAGAAGAGGAGTAGGGCGGATATCGATAGGCTGTAGTTCTGGCGTCAATAGGCCATCGTCGAGTTCTTTCCTATGGTAGGTGGCCCCTCCGTCGGCGGGACCACAGGTGCTGGAGGTCCTCCTGGCGGGGAGGTGACGGTGAGGGGTGGGGTGGAGGGGGGCTGCGTAGTGGGCTGCTGCGGAGTTCCTGGTCCAGGAGTGGCGCACCCAGCCAGGAGGACGAGGAGGAGGATTAGGATTCGCAGATCAGCCATGGTCCAACCACCCCTGGATCTCCTCATGGAGATCCTTGAGCCTCTCGATGGCCGGGTGATCCTTCCCGAGGGATCGGCGCATATCTTCCAGGGCCTCCTGGAAGGCGACCACCTGGGAGCCCCGTGCCAGTTTATCGGCATAGGCCACGATCTTCTCCTCAGGGGTCACTGGAAAGTAGTCCTTGGGGGGCAGGCCCAGCTCCCTCGCCTCGGCCTCTGGTATGCCGGCCCCTATGTGCCGTTCCACGATCCTCACCACCTCCGGGGAGATCCTTGCATCTTCTATCAGCTTGGCGCCTACGACACCATGTTCTATACCGTGGGTCTTGCACCTCCCCAGGTCGTGGAGTAAGGCACCCTGCCGTATGAGGTCCCTGTCAACCCTTATCCCAACCCTGTCGGCTATATCGAGGGCCACCCTGGAGACGGTGATGCAGTGCTCCACCACCCTCTCGGAACACCCGAACCTCCTGAGGAGCTCCAGCTCCGGATCAGGCATTCCGTAATTCCTTCTGGAGACGGTTGACCTCTCCCTCCAGGCTGAGGAGGTTGCCCTGGTTGTCGTTGTAGTCCATGATTCCAGAGCACTTTGGGCATTTGAAGTTGTGCTCGCTGGCCACGTCGAAAGTCACCTTGCAGTCGCCGTTCTTGCAGATGAAGAAGATATGACTCTTCTCGTACTCCAACCTGCTCATGAGCTCTCTCAGGGTGGTCTTCTTTCGAGCCATCAGGATGTCTCGGACCCTGCCCAGATCGAGCTTCCAGGTATATATGTACCAGCCGATGTCCTTCTCCTTCGTCCTCACGTAGGATGCTAGGCGGTAGTCGTATAGTTTGTACAGGATCTTCCGGACCGTGTTCAACTTCAGCCCCGTCTTCTCAGCAATCTCCTCGTCGGTGGTCTCTCTGCCCATGAGGGATCGGACGACCTTCAGCCCCTCCTCTCCGATGCTCTCCATGAGGAACTGGCGGGTTGCTGGTTTGTTTATCAGAGACTTGCCGTTGTTCACACCCATTCCTTTTATTACTAGCCCTTCCCTATTATTAAATTTTATGGGCAGGTTCAAGCCTAATTTTAAATAGGTCTGGGCCATATGCGTTCTGGGAATAGCTATGTGCATCAACTATACCGAGGGCAAGTGTATTGTAGAGGAGAGGGCCTGCAAGAAGGGGGAGGCGGGGAAGGACTTGGCCCAGGGGGGCTGCGACCTCCACGGGGAGTTCGATCTCTGGTCCGCCGACGGCAAGATCGTGGTGACAAACACAGGCGCTGGCCAAGGCAAGCCCCTGGCCAGGGGGATAAACTTCCTCACCATCGACGAGATTGCTTACAAGAGGTCGCGGAGGCTCAAGGTCCCGGTGGAGTACGTCCTGAAGGAGAAGTAGCCTCCCCAAGGCGCTCCATGACCAGGGCCATGTGTCCTGCCCCCAGGAAGAGGTTCTCCACGTAGATGGACTCGTCGGGGGCGTGGGCGTTGGAGCCCGCATGGCCGACGCCGGCCGAGATGCAGGGCATCCTCTTCGTGAACAGGTATATGGGCCCGGAGCCTGCGCTGGTGGGGTGGATCACAGCGCCGCCGTACACCTCCCCGGCCGCCCCGGCCACGAGCCCCACGTAAGGGTTGTCCATGGGGGTCCTGCCGGCGGGGTAGCCCTCAGTGCACCTCAGCTCTATATCCCAGAACCCTCCCCTCTGGAGGTGCCTCTCGATGGCCCCTAGGACCTTATCGGGCCTCTGTTCGGGCACGAGCCTCACGTCCAGCTTTGCCATGGCCACGCTCGGGAGGACGGTCTTGGAACCCTCCCCCTGGTAGCCCGCCCCGATGCCGGAGATGTTCATGGCCGGGGAGTAATACAGCTTTCTCAAGACCTCCGCCCCTCTGGCGCCCCTCAGGAACTCCTCCAGGCCGTAGCGCTCCAGCCTCCCCCTCTCGTCGAAGGGTATCCGCGCCAGGTACTCCAGCTCCTCCTCCGTGGGCTCCAGGACCCCATCGTAAAAGCCCTCGACCTTTATCTCCTCGCCCCCGCCCTTCATGCTGGCGAGGGCCCAGGCGAGGCGCCAGGCGGGGTTCGGGACGATGGGGGAGAGGGAGGAGTGGAGGTCGGCCTTCGGGCCCCGGGCGTGGAGCTCCAGGGCCAGGATCCCCTTGCACCCCAGGTCTATCTGGAGCCTCCCCGCCTCGTCCCTGGAGCCGGACTCCCAGATACATAGGTCCGCTTCGAGGAGATCACCATGCTCTTCCACGAACCTGGGGAGGTTCTTCGACCCCACCTCCTCCTCACCTTCCACCAAGAATCTGACGTTGACGGGTGGCTCGTTCAGGGCTTTCACCGCCAGGGCCCTGGCTATGATATTCCCTTTGTTGTCGTAGGCCCCCCGGCCGTAGATCCTCCCCTCCCGTACCGTAGGCTCGAAGGGGGGCGAGGACCAGAGCTCCAGGGGCTCCGGGGGCTGGACGTCGTAGTGGTTGTAGAAGAGGATGGTCCTCCCGGCCCCCACGTCCCTCTCGGCAAAGACCACCGGATTACCTCCGGTCTCCAAGACCCTGGCGTCCAGGCCTATCTGCCGGAAGAGGTCCCGGAGGTAGCGGGCCGCCTCTCCAATACCTGTCCCCTGGGCAGAGACGCTGGGGATCCTGATGAGCCCTCCCAGGGCTTCGAGGGCCCATCTCTTCTCCTCCTCGTCGAACGCCCTGACCATCACTCCCTCCTGCGGACCTCCACCTTCACCACACCCGCCCCCGCCCTCACCCCCAGGTCGCGACTTATGCACTCGCACTTCACCTTCAGGATATATATCACCTGGGGCGGTTGGAACTCGGTCATGGTGACGTAGCCCGCCTGCCCTTTGGATATGACGAGCCCCCGCAGGAGCCTCTCCCTCAGCCACCTGGGGCTCCTCTCCCAGGCGAGGCCGAAGGTGGGGTGGCCCACCACCTTCAGGCCTTCCAGACCCAGGGCCTCCACATCCTCCACGGTGGCATCGTTTATCATGGGCCCTTTGCGGGCCACGTAGACCACGTCCTTTCCCGCCCCCAGCAGGAGCTGGAGGAGGGGGAGGTCGAAGTAGAGCTCCCCGGCATTGTCCCCCACGAAGGTTATCTCCCTGCTCCCCTCTATGAGCCTCACGGCCTCCTCCGTATCATCTATCTCCAGCTCTTCCTTCATGGTCTCTCTCATGATGCGATAGGCGTCATCCGGGGCTATGTGGACGAAGTCCAGCGCGTTCCCAGCGAGGGAGTACTTTATGGCCCGCCGGAGGTCCCCTACCTCGGCCCCAGTAAGGAGCTCCTTGGCCCTGGCGTTGGCCTCCTCCTTCAGAGCCTGGTATGGGTCATCTGAACCCGTGACCTTCTTCACGATCCCTTCCAGGGCAGGGCCCATCCGGGAGTAGGGGTCCCTGGAGAGGGAGAAGTTCCTGGCCAGGTAGGCGTAGAGGTACCTTATCACCTTTTCCCTCTTCCTCGGGTCCTCGGTTGCCAGGGAGGCCTCGTGGGTGAAGATCTTCACCAGGCAGCTGGCGCACTCAGGGGCCGCCTTCATATCCCTCAGCGGTGGGCGAAGTAGACCACCAGCTCCTCCCCCTTGGAATCTACCCTGACAAAACCGAACCTCTCGAACTGTATTACGCTACCCTGGGCCACTTCTCTGAGCCCCTCCTCCCCGTAGCCCTCGGAGACCCCCTCCGGTCCCACGATCCTGATCGTTACATGATCCTCGGGTACCCAGTGGATCAGCCTCGCCCGCAGCCTCCTGGCCTCTTCCAGGCCCTGGCTGTGGACCTTAGCTTTTGCGCTGGACCCCTTCTCCAGGAGCTCGATATTGAAGGCCTCCATCAGCCTAACCACATCCCCAACTCGGAGCATATCCAGGTCCTGTTTCGATACATGGACGATGCAATGGGAGTCCCTGGCCTTTATTGAGAGACTCCTCTTCCCCCTCTCTCCGTGGTCGGGGTGGAGGGGCGCATGGACCTCCATCCCCCGGCAGCCTTCCACCAGCAGCTCCTGGGGCTCCTGTACAAAGAAGTAGCGGTCCGCCATGGGCTCCACGAACTCCTTGTTGTAGGCGTAGAGGTTCTTCCAGCTGAAGCTTATGTCGCTCTCCTTGGTCCCCACGTCTATCATGACCTTCCTGATGGCACCGGGCTGGATCCCCCGCCGCCTCATGGCCCGCAGGGTCCCGAGCCTGGCGTCGTCCCATCCCTCGTACAGCCCCTCCTTTATACCGCGGGCCATGCCCGACGTGCTCAGCTCCAGCCCCTCGATCTTCATGAGGCCGTAGTGGATGAAGCGGGGCATGGCCCAGCCGAAGTACTGGTAGACGAACCCCTGCTTCCGAGTGTTGGCTATGTGGTCCTTTCCCCTCAGGACGTGGGTGAGGCCCAGGAGGTGGTCGTCCACGGCCACCGAGAAGTTCATGAGGGGATAGACCCGCCTCCCCTTGACCCTGGGGTGGGGCTCGTCGGTGATCCTGAGGACGGGGAAGTCCCGCATGCTCGGGTCCGGGAGGTCCAGCGAGGTCATCAGCCTGAGGGCCGCCTCCCCCGCTTTGTACTCGGTGAACATCTTCTCGTATCGTACCAGATTCTCTCTCTCCGCCGAGGCCCTGCACGGGCAGGCCCTCTTCGCGACCCTCAGCCTCTGGAACTCCTCGGAGGGGCACGTGCAGACGTAGGCCTTCCCCATCTCCACCAGCCGCCTGGCATGCTCATAATATATATCCAGGCGCTCCGACTGGACGATGGTCTCGTGGACCTCCACACCCAGCCAGGCCAGGTCCTCCCCTATCATCTCATAGGCCCCGGGGTCCACCCGCGCCGGGTCCGTGTCCTCCAGCCTCAGGATGAGTTTTCCGTTGTAGCGGCGGGCATACTCGTCGTTGAGGATGGCAGCCCTGCAGTGCCCCAGGTGGAGGGGGCCGGAGGGGTTGGGGGCGAACCGCAGGACGACCTGCCCCGCGTTCTGGAGCTCCAGGAGGCCCCGCCTCTCCTCCTTCCGCTGTTCCACGAAGGTGAACCTCTTCAGCCCCTCCTCCCTCTCCCCCGGGGAGAGGCGGTTCACCTCCGCCACCACCTCCCTGACGACCGGGAGGACCTCCGGCACCTTCTTCCTCAGCTCAGGGAGTTCCGCCAGGACCTTTCCCAGCACCGCCTTCTCCTCCGCCCTCCCGTGCTCCACCGCGTTCCTCAGGGCGTGCTTGTAGGCTATCTCCCGCATACCCAGAGACTCCATCCCCAGACTTATTAGGGTTGCGTTCCGATAACTTTAACTCCCGTCCCGCCCATCTATCCTGAGGGGGACATGAGGAGGACCAAGATCGTCTGCACCCTGGGCCCTGCCAGCGACGGCCCTGGGATACTGGAGG
>JACQPM010000008.1 GCA_016207475.1 Methanobacteriota archaeon
GGGATAGACTACGTCTCCCTCGCCAACAATCACGCCCTGGACTTCTCGAAAGAGGGGCTCCTGGAGATGCTGGACCTCCTGGAGGAGAACGGCATAGCCTACGCCGGCGCCGGCAGGAACATTGAGGAGGCCAGGAAACCCGCGCTCTTGAAGGCCAAGGGCATCCGAGTGGCGGTCTACGCCCTCACCGACAACGAGCCGTCCTTCGCCGCAGGGTCCGCCAGTCCAGGGACGAACTACATCCCCATCACCCTGGAGGAGAAGTACTTCCAGAAGGTCAGAGAGGGCATAGAGGCCGCCAGGAGGCTGACAGACATCGTGGTGGTCTCGGCCCACTGGGGGCCCAACATGGTCGCGAGGCCGCCCTCCAGCTTCAGGGCCTTCGCCAGGGCCGTGGTGGACGCGGGGGCTGACATCTTCCACGGCCACAGCGCCCACATCTTCCAGGGCGTGGAGATCTACAGGGGGAAGCCCATCCTCTACGACACCGGTGATTTCGTGGATGACTACTACGTGGGGGATGAGAAGAACGACCAGTCCTCCCTCTTCCTCCTCACAGCCTCCAGGAGGAGGGTCGAGAGGATAGAGCTCTTCCCGGCCCTGATATCCAGGTGCCAGGTCAACAGGGCCCAGAGGCTGGTCTTCGATGAGATCTACGGGCGGATGAGGGGACTCTCCCTGGAGATGGGGACCAGGGTGGAGAGGAGGGGAGACCGGCTCCTCGTAGCTACTTCAGCTTTATCTTCATCTCCTTCTTCTTCACAGGGATGAGCTTCTTAAGCTCGACCTTCGCGTTCTCTTCCAGGACAAAGCTGTCCATGGGGACGTTGGGGAAGGCGCCGTTCACCTCGTAGATGTAGTAGCCAGCCTCCCCGTCGATGGAGGTGACGAACTCCCTCTCGCCCACCTTCTCGATCCTCACCCCCGAGATCTGCTTCAGGGCGTCGAGGATGTTGGAGCCCTTCGAGACCTCCACCTCGTGGGACTCCGAGAGCTCGTCCAGGGTCTGGTAGAGCCTGTCGAGCCTCGCATTCAGTATGTGGGTCTTCCCGAACTCCCGCCTCTCTATGAGCCCCTTCTCCTCCAGGAGCTTGACATGCTTGGCAGCCACAGGTACCGATATCCCCAGCTCCTTGGCCAGGCCCGTGATGTGCATCTCTCTCTTTATCAGTATGCGCAGGATCTCGCGCCTCGTCTTGCTCCCCAGGGTCTTGAACATTGCCTCACCAGCTAAGATGCATTAATTCAATGGTATATAAAGCTTTCCTGGCACAAGGTTGTTACCTGACCGGATAACAGAGATAATCCTAATCCAAAATAATATATATCCCTAAGATGGCCCTGGGGGGAGTGGTGATCCCATGAAGTGGAAAGCGGCCCTGATACTGCTATTGCTGATAGCCCTCCCGGCCCAGGCCCTGGCGGCCCAGGCCGAGGTGGAGCTCAAGACCGAGCCGGCGCAGCCCAAGGTGGGCTTCCCCCACAGCGCCCAGTACCCGTCGGAGACCCTGATCACCATCCTGGTGAAGGATGGTTCAGGGGTGCCACTCAGAGGGGCGGAAGTGAACCTGGAGATAGCCCACAGGAAGAGCGGGTCCATCTTCGGTACGGGCTTCCCCTGGGCGGAAGGAGTGACCATCCTGGCCACCAAGGCCAGGGCACCCGAGGGCAGGCTGGAGTTCGCATACATCTTCCCCATAAGAGGGGATTACAATGCCAAGGTGGAGGTCAAGCCTACGCCAGACTCCCCAGCCTTTGAGCCGATCATGAGGGAGTTCACGCTGGATGTGGGTGAGAGGCCCGAGTCAGTTCGGAATGCGGTCCTCCTCTTCGGCGTGCTCTTCCTGTTTGGAGGTGTCGTGGGATATGTCTTCAGCAAGAGGTGACCGCATGCGCAAACTGATCCCGGCCCTGATCCTCATGGCCCTGATCCCTATGGCCTACGCCCATGTCCATGTGGAAGGGGGCCAATCACAGGGAGAGGCCCTGAGGGTTGTGAAAGCGGGGCAGCTACAGGTGGAGCTCAGCCTTGAGCCCCAGGAGCCCATCGTAGGAGAGCCTACGAAGCTCTCCTTCAGGATAGAGGACGCCAAGACCGGAGAGCCGGTGAAGGACTCCCTGGTCTCCATGAAGATCCACCACATAGAGCATGAGATAGACCCGCTGACGGCAGGGGTCTTCCTGGTGCCGGACGGGACCTTCGACTTCACCTACCACTTCTGGGACGGCGCCGAGCACTCGGTGGCCCTGGATATAAAGCCCAAGGGGATGGATGGCGGGCGGGTTGAGTTCACCGTGGACGTGACCCCGAGGCAGCCCCCCAGAGGCCAGCAGATGGCGATCCTGGCCTTCCTCATGGTCACGGTCGTCGTGGGGGTCGGGATAGGCTACGGAGCCGGCAGGCTGAGGGCCTAAAGGCCTTCACCCTCTCCGCCACCTCCCCGAGGCCCTCCCGGGCCCACATCCCCATCGCACTATCCACCCCTTCGGGGGCTTTACACTTCAGCTCCCGGAGGGCTCTCATGACCCCCCTCCTCACCCCGACCCTCTCGTCCCTGGCCAGGCCCCGGAGGATCTCCAGGGCCGCGTCCAGGTGGCCTGGGGGTGTCCCTGCCAGCCCCTCGGCCACGTGCCACCTCACGAGCTCCTCCTCCCGCCCCGCCCAGGATCTGGCATGCTTCAGGTAGAGGTCCGGATGCCTCTCTGCCATGACCGAGAAGGCCCTGGGGCCTATGTACTTCCTCACCCCAAAGGACCCGTCGGTGAGGAGGGGCTCCAGTAGGAGGAGGGCCGCCTCGACCCTGGTCCTATCTTCCCCCCTGATTATAGGCACCAGAGCCACCA
>JACQPM010000065.1 GCA_016207475.1 Methanobacteriota archaeon
TCACTATAAAGGCAGCTCCAGGGCCAGGGATGAGAAACTCAGGGACGAGGGCATCTCCCGGGTCTTCGATGTCTTTTTGCCTGAAAAGGACTTCCTCCTCCTGGAGAAAGGGTTCCGCAGGGTCCTGGAGGATATGGAGGGGGACTACACCATAAGATCTCTCCTGGCGGAGGTGGGGCGGAAGGTGCGGGACAGGCGCTCCATCCTGAGGGCCGCCGCCGATGTGGGGGTGCCCGTCTTCTGCCCGGGCCTGGCGGACTCCATGCTGGGCCTCCACGCCTGGCTCGAGGCCGAGAAGGGGCGTCTGAGGGTGGACGCCCTGCGGGACATGAAGGAGATCGTGGAGCTCTGCTTTGGGGCCGGGAAGAGCGGCGCCGTCTTCATAGGCGGCGGGGTCCCGAAGAACTTCATCCTCCAGGCCATGCTCGTCTCCCCCAACACCTTCGACTACGCGATACAGATAACCATGGACCGCCCGGAGACCGGCGGGCTCTCGGGGGCCACCCTGGAGGAGGCGATCTCCTGGGGGAAGGTGGGAAAAAAGGCCCGGAAGGCGACGGTCTACTCAGATGCCACCATCGCCCTGCCCGTGATCTTCGCGGCCCTCCTGGAGAGAACCAAAAAGTAATTAAGCTCTCCCATGCGAGGGTTGGCCATGGCCAAGCCTAAAAAGAGGGACAAGGAGAGGAAGGGGGATACCAAGAGCGAGCTGATAGAGAAGAAGCGCCTGGGGGAGGTGGTGGAGGGGGAGCTCCGCTAATAGGTACCCTTCTTCAGGGGCTCCTTCGTAGTCCCGGCCGCCAGGTTGAACTTCTGGGAGACGATCTTCTGGGCCGTGAACTCGAAGAGCTTGGCGTACTCCGGGGCCACCTGCTTCTTCACCTCCTCGATGATCTCCTCCCGAGCCTTCGGCTCCAGGAAGTTGAGGAACTCGGGGGACGGTACTTCTATGTTGATAATTTTTACGTCAGCCATACTTCACCTCGCGCATTTTTACAAACTCTCTCCCTCGGGGGATAAAAATCTTTCTGCGGCCTCAGAGCAGGTTTTTTATCCCTGGAGGGCCCAATAGTGCTTGGGATGGTCCAGCTGAGCCTCTCGCCGGTGGTGAGCCAGAACCTCTTCTCCCAGAACTATCTCCAGGACCGTTTGAAGGAGATGCCAATATGGCGGGAGCTGGATCATGAGATGGCCTTCGAGAAGGTCAAATGGCTCTACGATAAGGAGAAAGGGAATCTCGAGCGGTACAACGAGGCCCAACTGGAGGACCACTTCATAAAGCCGGTCCTGCGCATCCTCGGGCACGCCTTTGAGGTCCAGGCCGAGAGCGGCAGGAGCGCCCTAACCCCAGACTACGCCTTCTTTTCTGACGATGCTGCGAGAGTGGAAGCTCTCCCATCCAAGGGGGAGAAAGGGTTTTACGCCAAGGCCGTAGCCGTGGGGGACGCCAAGAAGTGGGGCACGCCCCTGGACAAGAAGTCGGGGGAGAGGGCCAAGTATGCCCAGGACAACCCCTCCTTCCAGATCGACATCTACCTGAGGGATATGGGGCTTCAGTGGGGCATCCTGACCAATGGCCGTTACTGGCGGATATACTACGAGAAGACCAGCCACCGCCTGGACAGCTACTTTGAGGTGGACTTGGCCACGATCCTGGACGCCGGCTCCAAGAGTGGCTTCGATCCCAAGATAGAATTCAAGTTCTTCTACCTCTTCTTCAGGAGGGAGGCCTTCCTCAAGGACGCCACCGGGAAGAACGTCCTCCAACACACCTACGACGAGAGCTACAACTACGCCAAGAGGGTCGAGGACAGCCTGGAGAAGAGCGTCTACAAAGCCCTGAGGGTCCTGGCCCAGGGCTTCTTTGCCTGGCCCACCAACAGCCTGAAGCCAGACCCAGGGACGATAGACTTAGTCCACAGGAACTGCCTCATCCTCCTCTACCGCCTCCTCTTCATCCTCTACGCCGACAGCAAAGGGACCCTAAGGGTCCGGGATAACGAGTACTTCGATATAAACAAGATCAAGTTCAAGGCCTTCACCGGCAGGAGGGCAGGGACCCTAACGGAGCATGCCCCGGAGTTCTGGAATAAGCTTAATGAGATCTTCGCCCTCATCGACGAGGGGAGCGAGGCCCGGGGAATAAAGAAGGAGGAGCTCTATATACCGCCCTACAATGGTGGGCTCTTCGACCGGAGGGAGCACTCTTTCCTAAATGAAAAGAAGGTGGGGGACAGGTACCTGGCCGAGGTCCTGGAGTTCCTGACCATGAACACCGAGGGCGAGATGCCCCAGTCCATCGACTACTCGCCCCTGGAGATAAGGCACCTGGGTTCCATCTACGAGGGGCTCCTGGAGTACAAGATCCGGGTGGCTGAAGAGGACTTGGTGGCGGTGAAAGAGAAAGACAAGCAGGTCTGGATACCAAAGGAGAAGGCCCAGGGAAAGAAGCTGGACGAGGCCCAGAAGGGGGAACTCTACCTAGTCACGGACAAGGGGGAGCGGAAGGCGACGGGCTCCTACTACACGCCCGACTACATCGTCAAGTACATCGTCGAGAACACCCTTGGACCTGTTGTCGAAGAGAAGCTGAAAGGGGCGAGGACCAACGAAGAGAAGATAGAGGCCATCCTGTCCATCAAGGTACTGGACCCGGCCATGGGCTCCGGCCACTTCCTGGTGGAGGCCACCGAGTACCTGGCCAAGCGGATCATCCCCTTCCTGGACCCAGAGAAGCTCGGGGAGGAGAAGGAGATCGAGTGGGCCCGGAGGGAGGTGGCCAAGAGGTGCATCCACGGCGTTGACCTGAATCCATTGGCCACGGAGCTGGCCAAGCTCTCCCTCTGGCTCTCGACCTTCGAGCCCAACAGGCCCCTCTCCTTCCTGGACCACCACCTGAGGGTGGGGAACTCGCTCATCGGGGCCGACATCCGCCACTTGGGTAAGCACCCGACGGAGGTTGAGAGTAGCACCGCACCGACCTTCATCTCCGACTTCATGGACAAGGAGGTCCAGGAGAAGATCGAGATCTTCGCGAACATGCACCTCGCGATCATGCGGATGGCCGAGGAGAGCGTCAAGGACATAAAGCTCAAGGAGGCCACCTACGAGCAGTTCAGGGCCGACCCCTTCCGCCAGGCCTTCAAGCAACTGGCGAACCTCCACACCTCCTACTGGCTGGGCAACAAATATTCGAAGGACGAGTACTACGAGGCCCTGGAGGCCTTCCGCCAGTTCTCCAGGGACCGCTCGAAGTGGGAGAAGGTAAGAGAAAGAGAGTACTTCAAGAGGGCCCAGGAGCTCGCCGAGGAGAAGAGGTTCTTCCACTGGATGCTCGCCTTCCCGGACATCTTCTTCGGCGAGAGGCAGGAGAATCCTGGGTTCGATGCGGTGGTGGGGAATCCACCGTATGTAAGGATTTACAGAGGGACTATCTCAGAGGAAGACGCTAGTTACTATCCCCGTATTTACAAGTCAGCGCACATGAAGTTTGACTTATACGTTCTTTTTATAGAACTTTCTTTGGCCTTACTTCGAGCAAGGGCATACTTCAGCATGATAGTACCTGACAAATTCATGACTTCTCCTTATGGGGGCCCAATTCGGGATATTCTCCTCGGAAACAAAATCATTTCTCTATTAGATGTACGAGATAGACAAGTTTTCGAGGGGGTGGCGGTAAACAATGTAGTGCCTGTTGTATCTAAAAATAAGCCGGATAAATCATGGGCAGTGGATTTGATACGCCTTTCTCCAGAAAATACTCCCTACGCAGTAAGCACCTTTGCTCAAGAGAATTTCCAAAACTTTCCTGATAAACAATTCCGAATAGATGCCAACTCAAGCACGTTGAAAATACGAGAAAGGATCGATGCAAATGCCATCTCTCTGGGGAGTATATGCTACGTCAACTGGGGTCTTCGTACTGGTACAGCAGAAAAAACCCAAGAGATGATAACTTCTCAGCCACCAGGGTCGTCAAGTAAACTGCTTATACGCGGAGAAGATATCGAAGATCGATACAGTCTAAATTTTGCCAACGATAGATACATAGATTACGATCCCAGCCGGCTTTACAACCCAATGTTTCCAGAGTTCTTTGAAAATGAAAAACTCGTATTTCGTAAAATCAGCGGTCCAAAGGGATTGATGGCCGTTTACGATGACCAAAATCTCTATGGTTTCTCTACGGTGATCATCTGCGTCAATCATCGGAATTTAGAAGGAGTCAAGCGTCCTGGCGTTATACCCCCTCCTGCAGAAGCTATAGAATACAAAAATCTTAGATACGTTCTTGTTTTATGCAATTCGAGTCTTGTGAGATGGTACTATACTCAAATTTTCTCCGATAATCTTAGCGTCGTTCCTAATCAAATCAAAGCTCTTCCAATCCGCCGCATCTCCTTCACCACGCCCCAGGACCGCCGCGCCGCCCTGGTGGAGGAGGCAAAGGCCCTCTACTCCACATATCTAAGCTCCTCCGACAGCCGGAAGCTCCTCGACTTCGTTGGGATGCGCCTCGACGCCAAGCCCGAGGAGTCCGACATCGTCCACGACCTCCTCGCCTTCCTGGCGGAGCGGATGATCGAGACGAACAAGGAGAAGAACGCCGAGATCAAGGGCTTCCTGGGCTGGCTGGAGAGGGAGGTCGGGGCCAAGGTCGAGGACCTCCAGAATAAGACGACCATAAAGGAATACTACGACCCCGACCATCCCTTCGAGGAGCTGGTCAAGGTCCTGAAGAAGAACAAGGCCAAGCTCTCCACAGACCCGGGCCGCAGGGAGTTCCAGGAGAAGCTGAAGCAGGAGTACGACTCCAGCACCTCGAAGCTCGGCCCCCTCCTGGCCAAGATCGAGAACACCGACCTCCTCATCGACCAGATCGTCTACAGGCTCTACGGCCTCACGGGGGAGGAGATAAAGGTCGTGGAGGGGGCTGGAGGGTAATTTTATATACCAACCCCTCGCTCTATGTAGGTGGGCTATCATGCCGCTGATGAGGACTGAGCTCTTAGTGTCTGGGTGGGTCCAGAAGGTTGGGTATCGATCCTTCGTCTACCGGCAGGCGTATGATCTGGACATCACTGGCACCGTAGAGAATCTGAGAGACGGCACGGTCAGGATCGTGGCCGAGGGGGAGGCCGAGAAGATCCAAGAGTTCCAGAAGGCCCTCTGGGTCAAGGAGTTCCCCATCCGGGTGGAGGGGGTACAGACAGCGAGGGAAGGAAAGATAGAGAAGAGGTCCCACGGAGTATTTTCCATTGTCCGAACTGAGGAAGAGAAAAGTTTCGAGGGAGTGCTGGATAAGCTCGACCTGGGAACTCGGTATCTCATTGTGATGGGAGAGGGCGTCAGATCGGCAGGGGTAGAGGTAGGATCTAGAATAGAGGCCTTCCAGAAGGCCACCGTCGCCTCCTTCCTTGACCTGGATGAGAAGTACGGGAAGGTCTCGACGTATCTGGAGGAGATCGCCAAGACCAATCAAGAGACCTCCAAGCACCTAGAACGCCTCTCCAAGCTGGTCGAAAGGATAGCCGAGGAGAGGGCCCACCGATAGCGCGTAAATGCCCTCATCGATTGGGTGGTATGAAGGGCATAGATTCACAGAAATCCGAGACCCAGGTTAAGATCACTGGATACGGATCAAAGCGGAGGTGGATGATTATGGACCGGGATGAAACGAGATCTCTGGCAAGGGCCCTCAAGAAGATCTGGGACCGGAGGGTGGGGAAGGGCGAGGTAGAGATCACCGTGGATGACTCCGGGAGGAGGATCATAGCCATACGGTAAGCGGTCAAGACCAGATCGTCTACAGGCTCTATGGGCTCACCGAAGAGGAGATAAAGGTGGTGGAGGGCGGGTGAGGGAGCCAAAAGCTATATGACGGTAAAAGGGGAGGTATTACTGAGATGGAAGAGGCAACTGAGATAGACAAGAAGGCCGCTCTCGTATACGAGGCCCACAGGCGGGAGCTGGAGTCCAAACACACCGGCAGGGTCGTGGCCCTGGACCTGGACGAGGGCGACGTGGCGGCGGTGGGCGACGACCCCTCGGAGGTCAGCCTCCAGGCTGAGAGTCTCCGCCCGGCCCACAGGCTCTTCGTCAGGCGCGTCGGCAGGTCGCCGGCGGTCCTGAGGATGCGCTAGCGGATGGTCAGGCTCAATTACATAGACGACGACCCTCCAGTACTGGTCAAGCTGATCAACCGCAAGAGGGGCAGTGAGAAAGAGGCGTACGCCTATGCCGACACCGGCTCCGACTCCCTGGCCATCCCGAGGGACCTCTGGCTCGATCTTGACCTGGGCTTCTCCAACAGGGCCGTCATCTCCACAGTAGGCGGGACGGCCACGAGCTGGTACTCCCACCTGGACGTGGAGCTCCTCGGAGAGCGCCATAAAAGCGTGATGGTCTTCTACCAGGAGGAGGGTGATGTCCTCCTTGGGAGGAGCGTCATGGACCGCTACAGGCTCACCTTCGATGGCCCGAACAAGACCCTGGAGATAGAGAAGTGAGAAATATCGGCAGAAAGTTCTACAAAGGCGTTGAACTCCTGAAAGAGATCAAATCTGACACCACCACTTTGTACGACATAAAGACAATCCTGAATGGCATCGAAGAGAAGCTTTGAGGCAGCCCGCTCTATCCTTCCTCGTACCCTAAGCTCAATCCCCTCCTGGCCAGGATCGAGAACACCGACAGCCTCATCGACCAGATCGTCTACAGGCTCTACGCCCTCACCGAGGAGGAGATAAAGGTGGTGGAGGGTGCTGGAGGGTAATTTTATATATCAACCCCTCGCTCTATGTAGGTGGGCTATCATGCCGTTGATGAGGACTGAGTTCGTCGTATCCGGGAGGGTCCAGAAGGCCGGGTATCGGTATTTCGTAGACCAGAAGGCATACGAGATGAAGATCACCGGCACCGTGGAGAACTGGAGGGACGGCACAGTAAGGATCGTGGCCGAGGGGGAGGAGAGGGATGTCCGGCAGTTCCAAGACGCCATCAAGGTCGAGGAGTACCCCATCAGGGTGGAAGAGGTCCGGAAGGTCAGAGAGGAAGAGATAGAAAAGAGGGCGCATAACGACTTTGTCATTATCAGGGGGTGGAAGGAAGGATTCCCGGGAGAGATCGCAGACCGGCTCGACATGGCGGCCCACTATCTCAGGACTACAAACAAGGACATCGGCTCTAAGATCGACAAGTTCCAAAAGACCACTGCCGACTCCTTTGCAGATCTCGAGATAAAGTACGGGACTGTCTCAAAAAGCCTTGAGGAGATCGTCAAGAGCAACCAGGAAATTGCCAAGACCAACCAGGCGACTGCCCAGAACATAAAAGAGATCGCCAGGAGCAATCAAGAGACCTCCAAGCATCTTTCGCACCTCTCCCAGCTGGTCGAGAAGATAGCCGAGGAGAGGGCCCGCCGATAGCGGTGTAAACGCCCTCATAGACCAGATAGTCTGCGGTGGTGGAGGGCAGGTTGTAAGGAATGAAGACCATACGAAAATCTATATATCGTTATATACCCATAGATACCTGGAGTGGGTAAGTCCAGGGGGGTATATATGTGCCGTAAGGCGCATCTCCAAGAATCCCTCCGGGGTCCACTCCGCTCGCTCACTTCCCCTCGTACTTTCCTCCCAGTACCCTCCTTATCTCGGCGGCCGTCTTTTCGCCAATCCCCTTCACCCTCACCAGCTCCTCCTCCTTCGCGTCGAAGACCCCCTGGGGCGAGCCGAACTCCTCCAGCAGCCGCCTGGCTAAAGTGACGTTGATGTTGGGCAGCCCGGCGACGATGAACTCCTGGACCTCCTCCAGGCTCGCTGCGCGCTTCTCCCCCCTCACCCTGGCCTCCCTCCCCTCGCCGGCCTCCCTCTTGGCTATGAGCGCCAGGATCGCGGCCGTCTCCTTCTCGTCCCTGGACCAGATGACGGGCACACCGAAGTCTATAGCGACAGCAGCCAGCGCGCCCCTCACGGCGTTGGGGTGGATGTCCCGCTTGGAATATAGTCCTTCGCCCTCCAGCAGGAGGACGGGCCTGGGGAAGCTCTCCTTCAGCGCCTTGATCTGCTCCATCAGCCTCCCGTCGATGACGGACTGGAGGAAGTCCTCCACGGTCTTCCGCTCCACCCCCACCCGGTCGCTCAGGATGTAGTCCCCCACCTCCAGCCTCTGCGGTTTCGATAGCACACCGTGCCCCAGCAGCTCCCTGGCCACGGAGGAGGAGAGCTCCCTGGAGTCCACGATGACCTTGAGCTCCATCTCCGGGGCCTCGAACTCCTGGAGCCTCTTCTGCCCCTCGGCCTTCTCAGGCCTTGCGAGACCTCTCTTCAGCCCCTCCAGGACCTCCCGCATCCTCTTCTCCTTCCTCACCCCCGACCAGTAGAAGGCCTCGTCCCTCGTCCCCTTGGCTATGAGGACGACCACCCGCCCGGCCCTGCTTCTGCCGGTCCTGCCCCTCCTCTGGATGGAACGGATCTCGCTGGGTATGGGCTCGTAGAAGACCACCAGGTCCACCTTGGGGATGTCTAGCCCCTCCTCGGCCACGGAGGTGGCGACGAGGACGTTGTAGTCGCCCTGGCGAAATTTTTCCAGTATCTCCAGCTGCTCCTTCTGGCTCAGCCCCTTGTCGTCCTCCCTGCTGGACTGGCCGACGAAGCGGACCGCCCTTACCCCCTCCAGGGTATTGAGGCGCTCCACGGTCTTCTGGGCCGAGTCGCGGTACTGGCTGAAGACTATCATCCTCCCGCCGCCCTCCCTGGCCGCTATCCCCACCAGGGCCTCCAGCTTGGGGTGGTGCATCTCCTGGGCCAGGTTCTCGGTCAGCCTTACGGCTCTTATGAACTCCTTCTCGGCCAAAAGGCCCCTCGTAGCTTTGGAGGTGGCCTTCTGCAGCTTCTCGAAGTACCTCCGGAGGGTCTCCAGCCCCTGGGTCTCCAGGAGCTCCGTGGCGTGGGAGAGGGTTATGGCGGCGGCCACGGCCTTCAGCCCCATGTAGAGGTCGGGATTGGGCTCCTTCGCCACCTCACCCTGGAGCCTCTCTCTCAGGATCAAAAGATCCCTCTTGGGTATCCTAACGTCCGAGGAGGTGAGGAAGCCCAGGGCTTTGAGGCTGGAGAGGCGATCCTTCATCACCCTCTCCAGGTTCCGCTTTATATTGAGGAAGGGCTCTGGGAGATCGACCCTGACCCACTCGATCTCGATCCCCTTTATGTAGGACCTCACATCCCTGTCGCGCTCGGTCCTCACCTCTATGTTCTCTATGGCCAGGGCCTGGCAGACCTCCCTTATCTTGGCCTCGTCGCCCCCGGGGGAGGCTGTGAGGGCCAGGACCAGAGGATTCCTGGCCACCTTCAGGTAGCCCTGGGCGATGAAGGCGTAGGGGTAGTCGCCGGTGGCCCTGTGGGCCTCGTCGAAGACCAGGAGGGAGACGTCCGAGAGCGGATAGCGCCCGCTGATGAGGTCGTTCTCCACCACCTGGGGCGTGGCGCAGATCACCCGGGATTTGGACCAGAGCTCCAACCTCTCCTCGGGGGGCGAATGCCCAGTGAAGGCGGAGACCTCCCCCCCATCCAGGTTCAGGAAGGCCCGGAAGGAGGCGGCGTGCTGGTTGACCAGCGGGCGGGTGGTGGAGACCATGAGGATCTTCGAGCCCGGGAATCGCTCCAGCCTGTGGGCCGCCAGCATTATCGCTATGACGGTCTTCCCCAGCGCCGTGGGTGCCACCACGAGGGTATTGGCCTTGGAGGCCGAGCCCACTATCACCTCCTGGTAGAGCCTCGCCTCTACGGTCTCTTCCCTGATGAGGGGGTGGCGTACGTACATCCCATAGGTAATGCACAGGGGGGTAAAAAATACTTTCCCTGCCCTTACGAAAGGCAGATGTTCTCATCTCACGTTATATGCGGCATGCGCACGGGAGTCGCGGATCTACCGCTCCACACCGGCAAGGCACCGAGGTGGCTCTTCGCCCGCATGGTCAGGCTCTCCAGGGCCCTGGTCGATACGATGCTCCTGGACCACGGCCGGGAGGAGCTCCTGAGGCGCCTCTCCGACCCCTTCTGGTTCCAGGCCCTCTCCTGCACCCTGGGCTTCGACTGGCACTCCTCCGGGACCACGACCACGACCTGCGGCGCCTTGAAAGAGGCGCTGGATCCGGAGATCCACGGGATGGCGGTGGCGGGCGGGAAGGGGAGGCGCTCCAGAGCTACGCTTCAGGAGATCGAGGCCCTGGGGGATATGCTATCTCTCTCCACCCGGAGGATCGAAGCGCTCCAGTACGCCAGCCGGCTGGCGGCCAAGGTGGACAGTGCCCTGGTCCAGGACGGCTACAGCCTCTACCACCACGCCTTCATCTTCACCGAGGACGGGAGCTGGGCCGTCGTCCAGCAGGGGATGAGCGAGAGCCGCGCCAGGCGCTACCACTGGCTGGCGGATGCGCTGGAGGACTTCGTGGAGGAGCCCCACGCCGCCATCTCAGGGGAGCGGGTGGAGCCCGCCGTGCTGGACATGACCGCCAGGGAGAGCAGGGGGGCCAGGGAGACGAGCCTGGATCTGGTGCTGGACGACCCAGCCCACCTTAGGCGGCTCTGCAGCCGGCAGCGGAGCCTGGAGGACTACGCCTCAGGGCCCAGGGAGCTCGCCCTCCCTCCCCACCACGCCGTCCTTGAAGCCGATATAAGCGAACGGGGGATGGAGGTCCTTCGGAGGGCCTACGAGTTCCAGCCCGCGAGCTACGAGGAGCTGGTCTCCCTGAGGGGCGTGGGCCCCAAGACCATCAGGTCTCTCGCCCTCATCGCGGACCTGGTCTACGGGACCAAGGCCAGCTGGAGGGACCCAGTCAAGTACTCCTTCGCCCACGGCGGGAAGGACGGCTTCCCCTACCCTGTGGACCGCCAGCTGTACGACCACTCCATCAGCTTCCTGAGGGAAGCTCTGGAGAGGTCCAGGCTCGAGGGCGCCGAGAAGCACCGGGCCCTGGCGCGGCTTGGGACTTTGATGAGCTAACTTTTCTTCTCTTCCTCGGCCTTCTCTTCCTTAACCTCTCCCCCCTTGACCCCACCACCCCTCTTCTTCTTGACGGCACCTACTCTGAGACCCATAGATGGAGTTAGGCCCTCTATCTATTTCAAACTTTCGTCATCACAGGTCGAAGAGCCTGTCCTCCCTCCCGGCCTTGGTGAAGAGGTCCCTGGCCTCCTCCCGGGCGAAGGCCAGGACCTGACCCTGGTCCAGGGTCCTGAGCTGCCGGTCCTCCATTACTACGCGCCCGTCCACGATGACGGTGGAGACGTCGCAGCCCCTGGCGGCGTAGACCACGTGGGAGACGGGGTTTGTGAGGGGGACGAGGTTGGGCCTGTCTATATCCAGGAGGATTATATCGGCCCGCTTCCCAGCCTCCAGGGACCCTATCTCCGCTTCCATGCCCAGTGCCTTTGCGCCGTTGATGGTGGCGAACTCCAGCACCTTCTCAGCCGGGACGGCGGAGGCATCCATGGACCTCAGCTTGTGGACCAGGGCGCAGATCTTCATGTCGTCGAAGAGCTCCAGGCTGTTGTTGGAGGCCGGACCGTCGGTCCCGAGGGCCACCGTGATACCGCGCTCCAGGTAGTCAGGGACCCTCGCCACCCCCGAGGCGATCTTCATGTTGCAGACCGGATTGTGGGCCACCTTCACGCCTCGCTCGGCCATGATCTCCACCTCCTGGTCAGAGGCCCAGACGGAGTGGGCTGCCACGACCCTGGGCCCCAGGAAGCCTATGGAATCCAGATACTCGAAGGGGCTCTTCCCGTGGGCCTTGACCGAGTCCTCCACCTCGGCCTTCGTCTCGGCGACGTGGATGTGGACCCCTGTCTTGTACTTATCAGAGAGCTCCTTCGTCTTTATCAGGAGCTCTTCGGAGCAGGTGTAAGGGGCGTGGGGACCGAGAAAGATCCGGACCCTCCCATCCTGCCGGTGCCTCCTCATCAGCTCCTCCCCCTCCCTCAGGAACCTCCGGGCCTTCTCCCCGTCCCCCAGGTCGAGCATGGCGTGGGAGAGGACCCCCCTTATCCCGGACTCCTCCACCGCCCTCGCCACCTCGTCCATGAAGAAGTACATGTCGTTGAAGCAGGTAGTACCGGAGCGGATCATCTCCAGGCAGCCCAGGAGGGCGCCAGCGTAGATGTGCCTCCCCTCCAGCTTCGCCTCCACGGGCCAGATCTCCTCCCTCAGCCACCTGTCGAGGGGCACGTCGTCGGCCACGCCCCGGAAGAGGGTCATGGGCAGGTGCGTGTGGGCATTTATCAGCCCCGGCAGGACGATCTTCCTCCCGGCGTCTATCACCACGTCCGCCTTCCCCTTCACCTCCCTCCCGATCTCCACGATCCTCCCCCCGTCGACGGCTATGGAGGCGTTCCTCAGGACCCTCCGCTCCCCGTCCATGGTGACGACGAGGCCGTTCTTGACCAGGAGCTCCATGGGGTGAGGTTATCCAGGCTATGCAGAAAAATCTATCGCAAACTATAAGTCCCTCCCGGGCCATCTCCATCCATGGCCTTCTCTGTCATACCGGCCCTGGACCTAAAAGGGGGAAAGTGCGTCAGGCTCGCCCAAGGGGACCCTGCTAGGAAGACCATAGAGCTGGAGGACCCCCTGGGGGTGGCCAAGCGGTGGGAGAGATCGGGAGCCTCCCGGCTCCACCTGGTGGACTTGGACGGGGCCATAGGCGGTGTGCGCAGGAACGAGCCCATCGTTCGGGAGATAGTAGAGGCCCTCAGCATCCCGGTCCAGCTCGGTGGCGGGATAAGGGGCGTGGAGGACGCCGCCCGCTTCCTGGAGATGGGGGCAGCCAAGGTGATCCTGGGGACCCTGGCCCTGGCCAATCCAGCCGCCATGGAGGAGCTGGCCTCGGAGTACGGTCCAGAGAGGCTCATCGTGGCCCTGGACTCCAAGGGCGGGGAGGTGGTGGTGCGGGGCTGGAGGGAGGGGACCGGCCTAAAGGCCGCCGAGGCTGTGAAGAGGTTCGAGGGCCTGGCCGAGGAGATCCTCTACACCAACGTGGACGTGGAGGGGCTCCTGAGGGGGATAGA